>CAZBFD010000062.1:0-9196 GCA_964491055.1 uncultured Eubacterium sp. | reverse complement strand
TACAGACATATCGGAGTAAGGGAGGCAGAGTAATGGCATATAGTCTTAAGGAACAACTTAACAAGAAGCCGCGTCTTGCTCCGGGCCACAGGCTTTGTGCCGGATGCGGGGCTGCCGTTGCGGTCAACAACGTGCTCCGCGCGCTTGACGAGGGCGACAGGGCAGTCGTGAGCAATGCTACAAGCTGCCTTGAAGTATCAACTTTCATATATCCTAATACGGCATATGAGGACAGCTATATCCACAGCGCGTTCGAGAACGCGGCCGCTATGACCGGCGGAGTCGAGACTGCCTACAGAGCGCTCAAGAAGCGCGGCAAGATCGACGAGACATTCAAGTTCATCTGCTTCGGCGGAGACGGCGGAACGTATGATATCGGGCTTCAGTCGCTTTCAGGCGCGCTGGAGCGCGGCCACGATTTTGTTTATGTCTGCTACGATAACGAGGCGTACATGAACACCGGCATCCAGAGGTCCTCATCGACACCGAGATTCGCCGATACCACAACGTCACCGGTCGGGACCGAGAGCTACGGCAAGAAACAGAACAAGAAAGACCTGACCGCGATCGTTGCGGCTCATAACATCCCGTACGTCGCACAGACAACGATGTACACAGACATGCGCGACCTCTACAACAAAGCTCACAAGGCCATCTACACGGAAGGCCCGTGCTTCCTGAACGTCCTCGCACCTTGTCCGCGCGGCTGGCGCTACGACGCGTCAGATCTCGCCGAGATCTGCAAGCTCGCAGTCGACACATGCGTATGGCCGATGTATGAGATCGTAGAAGGTGAGTGGCACCTGACATACGAGCCGAGGAAAAAGCTCCCTGTAGAAGAGTTCCTTGTAAAGCAGGGCAGATTCAAGCACATGTTCCAGCCTGGAAATGAATGGATGATCGAATCCGCCCAGCAGTACGTCGATGACAAGTGGGAAAAGCTGCTTGCAAAGTGCGAATAGTAGATAACAAAAGAGACGGTTTTTGCTGTCACCGTTGTCAATCTGGATAATAAAAGACCCGGGCCATTACGACCCGGGTCTTATTATGGAGCTCCCGGCCGGACTTGAACCGGCGACCTGCGCGTTACGAATGCGCTGCTCTACCGACTGAGCCACGGAAGCATACCCGCGGTGCCATTTGCACCGCGGAATTTATTTTATCATATATGATATGCTCACGTCAATGATGTTTATATTCTGAATCGCAGTAGCAGCAGCGGTATATCTTGTGCTCGCGGTCAGCCAGGTAGAACCTGTGCACGATGCCCTGCTCGGTCGATGTTATGCACCGCGGATTGCTGCATTTTATCACATTCGTCAGCGTCTCCGGAAGCGCCAGATGGACCTTCTTGTGAAGGTCGCCGTTCTTCACGATGTTCACTGTGATATTGTTATCCACATAACCGAGCACGTCGAGGTTGACATCGATGTCTCCGTCGATCTTGATAATGTCTTTAAGTCCGTATTTTTCGCTCTTTGCGTTCTGTATGATCGCGACGCAGCAGTCGAGCTTGTCCAGTCCGAGAAGCTCGTAGATCTGCATGCTCTTCCCGGCTTTGATGTGGTCGAGGACTATTCCTGTGTTCACTCCGTCTATATTCATAACAACCTCCTATTTCAGCCCCAAGAGATACAGTATCAGAGCCATCCTGATGTGCTTCCCGCAAAGTGCCTGATAGAAATAGCACGCCCGCGGATCGTCATCGACTTCCACCGCGATCTCGTTCACGCGCGGAAGCGGATGCATGATGATCATGTCGTCTTTCGCGGTCTTAAGCTTGTCAAGCGTCAGGATATAGCTGTCGCGCAGGCGGACGTAATCCTCTTCGTTGAAGAAGCGCTCGCGCTGCACTCTTGTCATGTACAGTATGTCGAGATCCGGCATCGCTTCCTCAAGCCTCTCGCATTCTTTCCACTCAGCTCCAACCGCATCCATCTCGTCCTTAACATACTTTGGAAGCCTGAGTTCCGGCGGCGAGATCAGGATGAACTTGATCCCATCATACCGGAGCAAAGCCTCGATCAGCGAATGTACCGTACGTCCGAACATGAGGTCCCCGCAGAGTCCTATCGTGAAATTCCCCAGCTGTTTCTTCCTGCTGATCGTGAGCAGGTCCGTCAGTGTCTGCGTCGGGTGGAAGTGACCGCCGTCGCCCGCGTTGATGAGCGGTACGGTCGTCCTCTGCGCCGCGATGACAGGCGCACCTTCCTTCGGGTGCCGCATTGCGATGATATCCGCATAGCAACCGGCCATGACGACGGTATCGCAGACGCTCTCGCCCTTCGTCGCCGAGCTCGATCCTGCTTCATCAAAACCCAGTACGTCGCCGCCGAGCTCCATCATGGCGGCGGTGAAGCTCAGCCTCGTTCTCGTGCTTGGCTCAAAGAACAAAGTCGCTAGCTTCTTGTGCCTGCACATTTCGTTGAAGCCCCTGGGATTGGCTTCTATCTGATCAGCCACCTCGATCAGGTGGTCGATCTCTTCCTTGCTGAGATCAGTGATTTTGATCAGATTCTTGATTTTTGATTCTGACATTTTACGTCCTTTCTATACTCTGAGTGTCCAGCTTTCATCAAGCGGATCATCCCGGAACGCCATGATCCCGTCTTTTTCTTCCGGTGTGATATACCCTGTTTCCACAGCGACATCGGCCAGCACATCCAGGTCGCACAGGCTGTGGTTGATGACCTGGTGCTCAGCGAGCATCTCAACAGACTTCTTCATTCCATAAGTGAAGATGCTCACGATCCCGAGCACGTCGGCGTCGGCTTCACGAAGAGCCTCTACTGTTTCGATAACGGATCCGCCGGTCGAGATCAGGTCCTCGATGACTACTACCTTTTCGCCGCGTTCAAGTTTTCCTTCGATCCTGTTTGCGCGCCCGTGATCCTTCTTGGATCCGCGCACATAGCCCATCGGGAGGTCCATCAGGTGCGCGGTTATTGCAGCATGCGGTATGCCCGCGGTGCTTGTCCCCATGAGCACCTGGCAATCCGGGAAATACTTCCGGATCATTTCCGCGATGCTTGTCTCGATGATCGTCCTCGCTGCCGGCGCCGTGAGCGTCAGCCTGTTATCACAGTAGATCGGGCTTTTGATGCCGCTTGCCCATGTGAACGGTTCGTGCGGTCTCAGGAACACCGCTTCGATCGACAGGAGACTCTTTGCGATCTCCCTTGCTGTCTTCTCTTCATCAAAATCCATTTCGTCCCTCCTAATTAAGACCTGCTCGTTGGTAGTAATTCTCCAACAAAACCTTATTTTACTACCATAATTTGCATAAGAATGTTCGGCGATTGGTAGTAATTCTCTAACAATTATTCTTGCAGGAAGTCCTGTACGGCTTGCAGATATGCCGCGACAGGGTCATCCGCCTGTGTGATCGGCCGGCCGATAACGATGTAATCTGACCCGAGCTCGCGCGCCTTCTCCGGGGTGGTGATCCTCGCCTGGTCGCCTGCATCTCCACCCGCGAACCTGATCCCCGGCGTCACCGTCAGGAAGTCATTTCCGCACGCTTCATGGATCAAGCCCGCTTCAAGCGGCGAGCACACGACGCCGCCGAGTCCAGCGGACTTCGCGTTAAGGGCATACTTTACGATGACATCGTTCATGTTCCCCTCGATCAAAAGCTCGTTATTAAGCATTTCCTGGTCTGTCGAAGTGAGCTGTGTTACCGCGATAAGAACAGGGCCTGCGCCAAGTCCCTCAAGACCGGCTTTCATCATCCTGATCCCGCCGGCTGCATGCACATTGGTCATGTCCACGCCAAGTCCTGTGAGCGATTTCATGCCGCCTTTTACCGTGTTCGGGATATCATGCAGCTTCAGGTCGAGGAATACCTTGTGGCCCCTCGCCTTGATCTCGCGGACGATCTCAGGCCCCTCCGCGTAGAAGAGCTCCATCCCGATCTTCACGAACGGCTTCCTCACGCCCTCAAACATATCCAGAAATTCCAGCGTCCTTTCCTTCGACGGAAAGTCACAGGCAATTATTACATCCTTAGCCATTTAATACTCCTCTTAAAGTTGTCAGTTGGTACTCCTCTTAAAGTTGTCAGTTGGTACGGTTCTTTTTGACAACTTTTTTGGTGACAAACAGAACCGTCCCCTGTGTCACCTTTTTCAGTCATACGATCCCGATTATGTCGTTGAGCCTGTCTATTCCAAGCTCGTCCATCGCACGGGGCAGGTCTTCAATGATCTTTTTGCACGCAAGCGGGTCCCTCAGGTTCGCGGCGCCGACCTGAACTGCAGTAGCTCCGGCCATCATCATTTCTATAACGTCTTCTGCGGATGATACCCCGCCCATTCCCATGATCGGGATCTTAACCGCATGTGAGACCTGCCAGACCATCCTGACCGCGATCGGGAAGATCGCCGGGCCCGAGAAGCCGCCGACTTTGTTTGCGAGCACTGGCTCGCGCTTTTTTATATCGATCCTCATGCCAAGCACTGTGTTTATCAAACTGAGACCATCTGCGCCCGCATCCTCGCAGGCCATCGCTATCCCTGCAATGTCAGTGACGTTCGGTGAAAGTTTGGTGAATACTGGTTTTGATGTGGATCGCTTCACGGCACGTGTGATCGCCGCGGCGTTCTCCGGGTCTGTCCCGAAAGCCATGCCGCCGTTGTGCACGTTCGGGCAGCTGATGTTCACCTCGATGATGCCGACCTGAGGCTCTTTATCCATCGCCTCTGCGAGCTGCACATATTCTTCCTCAGCAAAACCGCTGATGTTCGCAATGAGGGGCTTGTGGAATATCTTTGCCATCTCCTTGAGCTCTTCGGCGCACACCGCCTCGACCCCAGGATTCTGCAGCCCGACCGAGTTCAGCATGCCTGCCGTACAGTCCGCGATCCTCGGGAGCGGATTGCCGTAACGCTTTTCCACAGTCGTCCCTTTGAATGAGATAGACCCGAGGATGTCCAGGTCGTACAGCTCCGCGAACTCCCTGCCGAAGCCGAACGTTCCGCTCGCCGGGATCACCGGGTTGTCCAGCCGGATCCCCGCAAGGTCGACGCTGAGCCTTCCGCTATTATCTGTATTTGTTGATCCTGTATTTGTCATAGCGTTCTCCCGTTCCGCTACCATATTATCTCGTCACGCGTCAGTACCGGGCCGTCCGTGCAGATCCGCTTGTATCCGTATTTCGTCTCGCATGTGCACCCCATACACGCGCCGAATCCGCAGCCCATTCTCTCTTCAAAGGAGAACTGCCCGTCCGGAGAGTAGTCGTATACGGCCCGCAGCATCGGCTCCGGCCCGCAGCAGAATACGTAGTCATAATCAAAATCCAGATCGTCGTTTTTCATCATATCCATGACGTCAGTGACGAGGCCTTTGATCCCATAGGAACCGTCTTCAGTGGCAACGACCGGCTCGATCCCAAGCGATTTGAAGCTGTCCAGCCCGAACATGTCGCCTGCAGACCTGAACCCAAGCAGTACCTGAAAATTTACATGCGGCCCGGCAGGATTTTCTGATTTAAACTGTTTCGCAAGCTCGTGTATAGGAGGCATGCCAATTCCGCCTGCGACGAGCAGGTCCTTCATACCGGCTTTGCCTGCATCGAATCCGTTGCCGAGAGGAAGGAGCACGTCGAGCACATCGCCGGGAGCTTTAGCAGCCAATGCATCCGTCCCTCCTCCGACTACCCTGTACAGGATCTCCATATGCTCATCGTCATGGTCGAATATCGAGATGGGCCGCCTGAGGAAGAAATCATCGATAAGAATATCGATAAACTGTCCCGGCTTTTCTATCTCCGAACAGTCGCCAGCAAGAGACATGTGATAAACGCCGCCCGAGATCTTGTTATTGAATTTTACTGTAAGCTGCTTGTCTTTCATTGCAATCACTGTACCATCGCCTAATTGCGATTTAATGTCTTATGTGAAAAGTTGTCAGAAACACCTGCGCGCAGCGAAGGCACCCTGCGGGGAACCGTCCCCGTTGACAACTTTACCGTTGTGGACTGTCATGATGATCCTGCCTCGGACGGTGTCGCCGGCGAATGGTGTCGCTCGGCCCATGCTCCTGAAATCGGCGGGGTCGATCTCATATTCGTATTCCGGGTCGACGATGGTCAGGTCGTGGAAGATCATACGGTCGCCGCGCATTGCCGACTTGTAGCCGACATTTCCTTCACAGCCTCCGCCGGCTGTCTCGCTGCAGACGGAGCGGAATGATCCGCGGTCGAGCATCTCTGCTCCGGGGAGTCCGAAACGCGCCCTCGGTGCGGACGTCAGGCACTCTATCAGGCGCTCGTATGTAAGGAGTCCCGTGTCGACCAGCCTCGTCTTAAGCACCGGGAATGCTGTTTCAAGCCCGACTATGCCGAACGGGCTCTTCTCCAGGCCGCGGGATTTCTCCTCGGCGCTGTGCGGCGCATGGTCAGTTGCGATCATGTCGATGGTGCCATCAAAAACTCCCTCGCGCAGTGCTTCACGGTCGTCTTTTCCGCGGAGCGGCGGGTTCATCTTGAACCGCCCGATGTCAGCCGGCATCTCACTCGGGGCTAACACAGCCGGCCCGGCGGTTATATCTGCTGCTATTCCACTATTACAGTATTCTGCCAGGTCGTCCTGCGTAAGCGTAAGATAATGCGGTGCTGTCTCACAGGTAACATTAACGCCTGACTGCTTGGCCTCACGGATTATCTGGACTGATTCTTTTGTCGAAACATGGCAGACGTGATAGGCGCATCCTGTCTCATAGCAAAGATTGACGTCGCGCTCTACCTGCCGCCACTCACTTGCGGAGCTTATCCCGGCAAGTCCGGACGTCCCGGCAAAAGTTCCTTCATGTATACAGCCGCCCGGCACGAGGAGACTTTCATCCTCGCAGTGGGCGACGATCATTTTTCCTAATGACTTTGCAAGCTGCATGGCGTCGCGCATAAGAGCGCCCGTCTGAACTCCGCGGCCGTCGTCGCTGAAAGCGCACACATACGGGGTCATGCTCTCCATGTCGGACAGCTCGCTCCGGCCGTTCTGCAGGACCGTTATCGCACCGTACGGAATGATGTCCGCGAACGAGACTTTGTTTATGATGCCGAGCTCGACAGCCAGGCTGTCATAGTCCTTAGGTACCGGCACGATGTTCGGCATCGGGCACACACATGTGTAGCCGCCGGCAACCGCTGCAAGAGCCCCGGTGCGGATCGTCTCCTTATATGAAAAACCCGGCTCGCGGAAGTGAACATGCACATCCGCAAAACCGGGTAAAATATCTTTCCCACTGAGGTCGATCACCTCAGCTTCGGTATCCGTTTTTGAAGCGGCGCTGCGGCCGCCGGCAAGATCGATGTCAGGAGCACTGCAAATGGCGGAGATCTCATCAGGAGCAGCACTTTCATCAAAAACAAAAGCACTTCCGTCCTTCAGAAGAACGTCGGCCGTCACGAATCTCCGGCCGAGAAAAATCCTGCCGCCTTTCAGTAAGATCGTCATAAATCCTGCTCCTTTTCGAAAAAATGCCCGTGGCATCTGTCCCGGGCCAATATATTATACCATATTTTCCGGCAGACCGGCAACCAGTGGGAAGAAAAACAGAAAGAATATAGATGGTACTATTTGAATATAGCCTCTTTCGCATAGCGGAAGAGCAGGAACAGCGGATTGTTATCATAGATTATTCCGCTGAAATAGGATTCATCGAGGTAGCTCCGTATGGCAGCTGCGGTTGAATCCGGCAGGAACTGCATAATGAGCACGAGCGCGGCAAGAGCGAGCAGCACATAGAAAACTCCGAGCACGACACCAAGGATCAGGCCGCCTGTGCTGTCGATGAATGCGAGCGGGCCGTCGTTATACTCCTTGGAAAGAAGATGTACTACAACAAAAAGCACGATCCTTACCGCAAGCATAAGGACTAGGATCGAAAAGATCGTAACGATGAGAGAGGCCACGCCTTCAGAGACCTGGGTGGAAGCTGCGTCAGCAGCGATACCGAGCCAGTTCCTGATCATCGACGGTGCGGACGAGACGGCCGGAGAGTCCATGATAGAATCCGAAAGACGCTCAGCAATGGAAGACTCGATCTTCCGGCCAACGCCCGAATCATAGATAAAGCTCCTGATCTCATCGTGGAAGAGCATGGCACAGGCAATACAGACAACCCAAGACAGCACGCTTACCACGCTTCTCACGAAGCCGATATGCGCGTAGCACACAGCACATATGAAAACTGTCACACAGATCGCAATGTCGATGCCCATGTCTTGTCCTTACAAATGGTATTACATAACGCCGGCAGCGCCTGGTCAATTAATTCCGGGGCACTCATTAAGAATGCCCCGGATGATAAATGAAATAATTTACTTGCTTTCCGGCTCGAGGTTGACATCAGCGTTGAGCTCGAGTACTGATGTGCAGTTCGGGCAGCGTGTAGCGCCGATCGCGATCTCTGTCTTGCAGAACGGGCACTCCTTTGTTGTCGGCGCTGCCGGCTCTTCTTCCTTCTTTTTAGCGTCAAGGGCTTTATTCACTGCCTTGAGCATGCAGAAGATGCAGAACGCCACGATCAGGAAATCGATCACAGCCTGTATGAACGCGCCGTATCCGATCTGGGCTTTGCCGACTGTAATGGCAAGACCTGAGAAGTCTACGCCGCCGAGCACCGCGCCGATTATAGGTGTGATGATATTATCAACGAGCGCTGTGATGATAGCACCGAACGCACCGCCGATGATAACGCCTACCGCCATGTCCATGACGTTTCCGCGCATTGCAAATTCCTTAAACTCCTTCATGAAAGCCTTCATACTAAATCCCCCTTTTATCAATAAAACAAAAACATGATTCCAATTTAATGTTACTATCCGTGGCTCCCAAAATCAAATAAAGATATCTTAGGAAAATACATGCTGGTTGATACTATTTTGAGTAAAACAATTTTGACTTGCAGGGTTTCCAATTGCTCGACAAACGGTGATTTGTGCTGATGTTTGCTTTTCGACAAACGGTGATTTGTGCTGATGTTTGCTTTTCGACAAATGGTGATTTGTGCTGATGTCATTAGCTTGAAATATGGTGATTTGTCGAAATGTTGGTTTTACTGCACACTACTAAAAATGTCATCGTTCTTCATATGGTTCCAAAGATGGTATACGTTACCAAACTGTCATTTTTATTTAAATCCTGCCACCAAAAGATGATTTATTTGATTTTGGTAACGGAATGCATTGGTT
>CAZBFD010000061.1:0-9339 GCA_964491055.1 uncultured Eubacterium sp. | reverse complement strand
GGTAAAACGACATTTAAAGACTTTTTTTCGACACAAAAGTAAAAAGTGTATTGACGTTCTTTTAAGCAGGTGCATTATATGTGATACCGGCAGAGATTTAGGGCAATTGCCGGAATAAACACTAAGGAGCTGATGAAAATGAGAGAGTGGCAGCAAACAAAATTCAAGAATCTGGTCATGCCGGATACGGTATATTACGAAAGTATATGGGCCGTCAGGGATCTGTACAGGATGGAAGAGCAGCTGGAGATATTGAATAAGGAGATCAATGACGGTGCGATGCACACGACCAGTATCGTAAGCGACATCAAGACGGAGTATGAGGCGAGAAATCCGACAGAGGATAAAGTAATGCAGAAGGCTTCGCTGGAAAGAAGGATCAAGGCGATAAACGATGCAATAGACTCGGTGCCGATCGCATACCGGCAGTTCATACTTGACAACATCATACTTCAGAAAGCATATAAATGCTTCCCTAACAAATTCTGGCGGATCTGGAAGCAGCGCTTCCTATACAACGTTGCGAGGAATTTACTCCTGATCTGATCAATCAGTGAAGAATAACGATTAGCGGAATGCGTGTAAATACAACCGTTGGAGAACTTTAATGTAAAAATTTACAAAAATGTTAAAAAAAGGGGTTGTAAGGGGAAGAGTCAAGTGATATATTGTTATTACCGAAAAGTGTCGGGGGAGCCTGGAAGGGCGCTCCCGTTTTTTATGCTCCAGACGGCCCGGACCGTTGGAGCTGCAGCATTGAGCAGGCATCGGAGGGAGTTCAGACAGACTCCTGAAGGTGCCTGTTTCTGTATGCAAAAAAGATATATTTAATCAGCAGAAAGGAGTTTTTTATGAACGACAACATAGTTTTGATGCTTACCGGATGGAAGGAGCTTAAGAAACATCTGGATGTGATACCGCACAGCACATTCCTTGATATTACGGTCTGCTATCTCATAGCGCATGATACATGGGAAGCTGGCAGGAAGACCGGGATCGATATGGAGACACTGACGGATAAGGACGCAGCAAGGAGAAAGATAACCGACATGGATGAGCTGTATGATACCGCACTTGCCAACACCGAGCGGATCTTCCCGGCAGAAGTACATCATGTGGCTGAAGGAATGTACTGCATAACCAACAGCCAGCACACATTCGGCGCGGCGGCAATGATGTATCCTGACAAGCTCAGGGAAGTGTCTGAGATGATGGGATCTGACATGTACATCGTGCCGTCAAGCATCCATGAGGTGATCTGCATCTCACCGGACCTGGCGGATCCGACAGATATCTACGAGTATACTCAGTATTCCAACAGGCAGTATCTCGCAGCGAAGGACGTGCTCTCCGACAGTCTGTATTATTATGAAGCTGCGCGGCAGCGCCTTTCGATCGCATACTCCGAAGACAGTGCAGGATATGAGCATGCTCATCAAAATCCTGTCGCGTAATGAAGCGATATGTGATAACATAATAGATAGAAACAACAGATGAAGAACGGCGCAGACCCTAAGATACGCCGCCGGAAGGGCGCATCATAAGGCGCCGGTGAGGAAGAGGCAGGAGTATTCTATGAAAGCGCCAGATCCAGTTGCATTCACATTATTCGGGGCAGAGATAAGATGGTACGGGATCCTGATCGCGATCGCGTTCATGCTCGGGATCATCATCGCGGCAAAGAGAGCGCCCAAGTTCGGGATAGAGAGCGACGCAGTCCTTGATTTTGCTCTCTGGCTGATGCCGATATCGATAATCGGCGCAAGGCTGTACTATGTCATATTCTGCTGGGATCAGTACGCCGGAGACATAAAAAGCATCCTTGCGATCCGGTCGGGCGGTCTTGCGATCCACGGCGGGATCATTGCGGGCGTGATAACGGCGATAGTTTTCTGCAAAGTGAGGAAGATAAACCTGCTGGACATGCTGGATCTGATCTTTCCGGAAGTCGCGCTCGGACAGGCGATAGGGCGCTGGGGGAATTTCTTCAATTCAGAGGCGCACGGAGGACCGACCGATCTCCCGTGGGCGATCGAAGTAGATGGCGAGATGGTCCACCCGACGTTCCTTTACGAGTCGATCTGGTGCTTTCTCTTGTTTCTGTTCCTGATCTGGATGTCAGACAGGCGCAGGTTCAAGGGCCAGATCATATGCCTGTACGGCATGCTTTATTCGGTGGAGCGTTTTCTTGTAGAGGGGCTCAGGACTGACAGCCTTATGATCGGGCCGCTCAGGCAGGCGCAGGTGATCTCAGCCGTGATATTCATTGCGGCACTTGTATGCTACATCTATCTGTCGCGGAAGTCTAAGGAGAATGATCAAAAACCATCTGCTGAAGAGACAGGATCTGCTGGTCCGGGCAGTGATAAAAAATGATGAAAACGTCTGTATTCAGGCAGACGTCCATATAGGAGGCATAAAATGAAACTAGGAATCGTCGGCTTGCCGAACGTCGGCAAGAGCACACTTTTCAACGCGATAACGAAGGCGGGTGCGGAGGTCGCGAACTACCCGTTCTGCACGATCGAGCCGAACGTCGGGATCGTAACTGTTCCAGACGAGAGGATCACGAAGCTCCATGAGATATATAATTCCAAGAGGACGATCTACGCGACGATAGAGTTCAGCGATATCGCGGGCCTTGTAAAAGGCGCGTCGCAGGGCGAAGGACTCGGGAACAAATTCCTCGGCCACATCAGAGACGTGGCGGCGATCGTACACGTTGTGAGATGCTTTGACGATGATAACATCGTACATGTTTCCGGAAAGATCGATCCTGTGTCTGATATCGAGACGATAAATACCGAGCTCATCCTGGCAGATATGGAAGTAGTCGAGAAACAGCTCCAGAAGAAGGAGAAGCTCGCGCAGCACGACAAGTCACTCGTCAAAGAAGTGGAAGCACTGAAGAAGATCTATGACTTCCTCGGCGAAGGAAAGTCTGCAAGGGCAATGGACCTCGACGAGGAAGAGGAACAGGTCATGAACGAGCTCAACCTGCTTTCATACAAGCCGATCATTTATGTCGCAAACGTAGGTGAAGACGATGCTGCAGATGATGTCCAGAACGACTATGTGGACGCAGTAAGAGAGTTTGCCGCGAGCGAAGGCGCGGAAGCGATCGCCGTCTGCGCGGAGATAGAGCAGGAGATCTCAGACCTTCCGGACGACGAGAAAGCTGACTACCTTGATGCCATGGGCATAAAAGAGTCAGGACTCGACAAGCTCGTAAAAACTTCGTACAAGCTGCTTGACCTCATCTCATTCCTTACAGCAGGAGAAGATGAGTGCAGAGCCTGGACGATCAAAGAAGGGACCAAGGCCCCGCAGGCCGCAGGAAAGATCCATACAGACTTTGAGCGCGGGTTTATACGCGCCCAGACCATACCATACGACAAGTTCATGGAATGCGGCGGAAACATGGCCACAGCCAAGGAAAAAGGCCTTGTAAGAGACGAAGGGAAAGAATACGTAGTCCAGGATGGAGATATAATCACATTCATGTTCAACGTATAATGACGACTTTTAATAGCGGTAAAAAAGGGAGCATGCTTATGCTCTCTTTTTTGATGGGCGCCGGCCGCAGGGCCGGCGCCTTCATATATTGAGATTGTTATGGGAGGTGCAGAAATGAAGAAAAATGAATCGCCTTAAGGCGAAGAAAGAGAGAGTCGTTATTGACGCAGGCGTCCTTAATGGGACGTCTTTTTGATTGTGGAAAGCTCCGGAGAATGTATGTGAAAAGCTGCGCAGACGGGGCTTTGATCGAAAGGAGGTACGATGGGAAAGAACGGAAATGTGAAAAACAGGAGCTCCGGGATCCTGATGCTTTATGGGAAGCCAAATAATGTCGTGACTATGATCACCGTGATCATGACGGTGAGCCTTCTGGTGAATGCTTTGACATTTGAGATGTCATATGCGGCTCTTAGCACGAGCAGGCAGTGGGGGAAGGAGATCACGGACGCGAAGCTGAATAAGTACAACGGAAAGAATTATTACTGGAAGCTTCCGGGGGTCGATCAGTTCGCCTGCACCGGCTACACGGAGTGGGCGCTCAACTCTGTCTACGGCGTCAAAGTGCCTGGATATGCGTCTACAAAGTCGCTCCGGAGGTATTTCATCAATAAGGGCAACAAAATAGTAGCGTACGGAAGCCATGTCGCAAAGGCACAGGGTGGAAACGGCAAGTACTATTCATATGGCGAGATAAAGCCGGGGGATATCGTTTTCTTCTTCAGGCGCGGATCAAACAGTAAAGGCAAAGTGACAAAATCACCGATCAAGGACAGCCGCGGCTATACGGAAGTCACCGGCTGGAGGCACGTCGCGATCGTCGGCGGCAGCGTTTCCGGAAGCCACGGGCTTACTAGCAAGCTGCATCATAACACGGGATCCAAAGGCATACACTACAGCGGCACGATCAAGAACCAGATAAGCATCTATACAGCTGACAAGGGCGCGACGGATTACCAGGTGATGCGCGTGATCGAGCCGGAGAAACCGAAGCGGGCGGTGAAGATCATCAAGACCATGAGGGTGAACGGGAATGATCTTCCCGAAGAGAAAGCAGTTTTCCGGATCTGGCCGAAGAGCTACGGGAAGTATTCATCAAAATCTTCATGGTGGAAAAAGATACCGTCTGAATATAAAGACCAGGTCACTACTGACAGTAAAGGGGCTGCTGTCACAAAGAAGCTGCCTGCGGCGACAGATGGCTTCAATGGTAAATATTACATCTACCAGACCAAAGGGCCGGAGATAGTGAAGCTTGCGAAGAACAAGGTGATAACGCTGAAGAAGGGGAGCTCAGCATATAAATGGTCTTACACCGATGACTCATCAGAACACCCGTCCATAGTAAAAAAGGATGCGGTGACGGGGGAAACGGTGACTCAGGAAGGAATAACGTTCAGGCTGAAAAAGAAGGGGGCTTTCCAGAATCTCTGCAGTTACCTAAGCACGAGAGGACAGGAAGATGCAGAGCCTGAAGATGGAGCAGCTGAAGAAGACGGGGTGGATGCGGACGGTTCTGACGGCAGCATACATCAGGATCAGGAAAGTGCCGGGAATGACACGTATAATGGAAATAGCGGCACTGAAGGTCAGGAAGAAGGTTCCGGCACTGAAGAGCATGAAGAAAGCGGCAGCGGGGACCAGGATAGTAGTTCCGAAGATGAAAGAAACGGTTCCGGAAGTGATGAGAACAGCGGGACAGAACAGGAGGACGGCACCGGAAGTGGAGAGAGCAGCGATGAAGCTGGAGAAGGAACAGACGAAGGGAGTTCATCCGGCAGACTGGATCTTGATGATGCTGACGCAATAGTAAAAGCATTCCTGTCAGATGACCCGGAGAAGGAGCTTGCAGATCTCGGGATCACGATACCGGACTCAGCATGGGCTTCAGTAGGGGGCCAGGACGAATTCATAACCGACGAGACAGGGACAGCTGAGATAAGTGCGATCGGAAAAGATGAGACAGGAGAATATGAGATATATGAGACTGAATCTCCTGAAGGTTTCAAGCTGCCGGGGTACAGTCTGGCCGCGATGAGCCCTGAATCAGCTACAGACCTGGACAGGCCGGTCCAGCTTAAGCTGGATTCCCTGGATTATACAGCTGAAACATCTTATTCAAACATGCCTGAGCCGGAAATAGGCACCAGCGCGGCTGATGACACTACGGAAAGCCACATAGGAAGCTCTGTAGAAGACGCCGGACTGACCGATACAGTCTCTTTAGAGAATCTGGAGTCAGGGAAACCATATACAATATTCGGTAAACTGATGCTGAAAGAGACCGGAGAGCCGCTGAAAGATGCTTCTGGGGATGAGATCACAGCAAGCACTGTGTTCACACCGGAAGAAATGAGCGGGACAGCCTTTGTCAAGTTCAGCTTTGACGGACGGATAGCAGGGGGAAAGGATGTAGTAGTGTTCGAGCGTCTGTATGAAGGAGCGCTTGAAGAAGAACCTGAGAGTGTGGAGCCTCTTGCTTCGCATGAAGACATTAATGATGAGGACCAGACTGTGAGCTATCCGGAAGTCCCGGAAGAGGAAGAGCCGGATGAGCCTGAAGAGGATGTGCCGGTAAAGAAAGTAAAGAAGCCGAAGAAGCCGGATAAGCCTGTGACGGGAAACACCCCTAAGACAGGGGATGATCAGCTTGAGCTTATCACACTCCTTATCACGGTCCTGCTCGCAGCGATAGTGATCCTTGTCATCCTGGCGCTGACATATCGTGACAAGAGCAAAGGGCAGCCGTGCAGGAAACGGACAGAATAACATGAATAACGTATAAATTATATATAAACAAAAGGGAAAGGTGAATGAGATGATGAAAAACACAATGGAAAAGATTACTTATGTGGCATTATGTGTGCTCCTGGAGATAGTAATGACGTTCTCGATGATGATGCTCGGAACAGAGACAGCATCAGCCGCGGCCGATCTTTCGCGTCAGACAGCTTCGAGCAGCACTGCGACGATAAAGATGGGCAAGACTTTGACGGTGAATAAGAACAACAAGTTCCCGTCGATAACAGACTTCAATTATACACTTGAGAGAGTTTCAGCGTGGAGCAATGCAAATGCCAGCACAGCTTCAAGCGGAACAACGATCGCGAAATCAAGCATACCGATGCCGGCAGCATCTTCAACAGCGAGCCACACAATAACAGTAAGCGGTGACACCGCGACAGTCGCGATCGGCAATTTCAGCGGATCTGACCAGGCCGACACAGCCACGGTGAAAAACAGATTTACAGATGTCCCTATAACTTTCACTACAGCAGGCTGGTATCTGTACAAGATAACAGAAAGCTCATCGACACCGGCGTCTGTTCCGGGCGTGACATATGACAGCCATGAGTATTTCATCTGCATCTATGTCTGCAACAATATGGATTTGAACGGCAACACGATTGACGGCGTATACGTTCACAGCATGACAGCATACAGGAATACGAGCGGTGATGATACCTACCAGCCGAACTTAACTGATATCGCAAATACAGGGGATAACGGAGGCACAGCAGCGTCGCAGAACACAGAGTCAAACCTCGGTAAAGTCGGTATCTCCACAGCAGCATCGCCAAATATCCTCAATGCAGACAACATGTGGAACACATATACTGCTTCAGACCTTGTAATAACGAATAACGTACAGGGGACTCTTGGCGACAGGAGCAAGGCGTTCGAATTCACAGTTACACTTTCCGGCCTTGAGAACAGCAAGGCATATCAGCTGAGTGGTGATGTATTAATGGACAGCATCACAACAGGAACATACGATTCGACAACAGACACAGTCACAACGAATGCTTCAGGCCAGGCGGTTTTCAAGGTAAAGCTGAGAGATGATGAGGAGATCACGGTCGAAGCACTGAACGCAACATCGCAGTACATAGTTTCAGAGGCTGCAAGTGACCACAAGCCATCATACACGATCACTGCTGATGGCAGCGATGCTGTGATAGCGACTGCGTCTGATTCAAAATCGACTGATCAGCAGGCGCTTGCCACTTCGCTTGAGACTGTGGATGCGGGGGACAGCGACCAGACGGTAGCGTTCCAGAACGTACGTGATCTTGCGGCCTTGACGGGCACCAGGACGAGCATGCTCGCGCTCACAGTGATGCTTGCGGTATTACTGCTCGCTGCGGCTGTATATATGGTCATGAGGAAGGTCACTTTTAATGAGTAATAGGGATCAAAACCCTGACTCTGCAGCTGCCCACGGGCGAAGAAGGACGGCAGCCGGGATCGCCGCGGCCCTCGCGTTATTACTTGACAGGCTTGTATCATTTGCGCTGAGCGGTGTGATAATGCTGATACTCATGTTCACAGTCCTTTCTATCACCGATCTTTCCGAGTTCAACGCGAGGGGGATGGAAAGCGTCAAAAACCGCGACCTGAAGCAGCTGATGAAGATCAATCCTGATACAGCTGCGTGGCTGATTCTGGACGGGACCCATATAGACTACCCGGTAGTGCAGGGGAAGGACAATTTTGAATATCTGGATCTGGATTTCTACAGGAATTTCTATGCAGGAGGCTCGCTGTTCCTGGATCATGAAAACAGCAAAGACTTCAGCGACAGATATAACGTGATACATGGGCATCATATGTCTGAAGGAGCGATGTTCGGCGACCTGGACAAGTTCCTGGACAGGGATTTCCTGGATGAGAACCACAGTGGCACACTAATGACGCCATCAGGAAACTACAGTCTGGAGATAGCGGCGTCAGGGACAGCAGATGCATATGATACTGCGATCTATAACGTTAAATGTAAGCTTAAGGATCACATAAAGGCGGTCCTTGGAGAAGCTTCCTTCTTCCGGAATAAAAATGCAATTAAGAGCTTGCTGGAAGATGGCCGGAACTGCGGAGTAAATAGCGGGGGTGATGCGGCCGGCATACTCGTGTTATCGACATGTACAGGGGCTATGGATGACTCGAGAACGATCGTCGTATGTGTCATGAATCCCGATGTAGAAAGAAATACAGCAGATGGAAAAGATGACGAGTGACAGAATAGTCATGATGCGTGACTGGAATGAATGAAAAAATCACTGAAAGGGAGAAAGCTTATACAGTGGTCAGGCGCTGCCTGATCACTGCGGTGTTAAGGGCCGCGGCAGCTGCCGCGGCCCTGGGCATCGCATTCACGTTTCTGTTTGGGATCATAACGGTAGAACGGAACGACATGTTCCCGCAGGTACATGCGGGAGACATGACTGTGTTTTTCAGGCCGGGAAGCTTTGCGAAGCAGGATGCTGTTGTTTATGACAGCCCGGACGGACCAGCCGCAGGAAGGATACTGGCATGCCCGGGCGATATTGTTGATATCACAGATTCCGGGCAGATAACGATAAACGGGAACATCATGCCTGCTCAGAAGAGGCTGGGAATATATGAGGAAACTGAGAAGCAGGAGGACGGTATATCGTATCCAGCGGTCCTTGGTGAAGATGAATACTTCGTTCTCGGTGACAACCGGACTGAGGCCAGAGACAGCAGAGTATACGGATGTATAGATAAAGAGGATATCAGGGGGGTTATATTTCTGCTGATAAGAAGGCGCATGGTGTAATAAATGGATCTTGGAGATAAGAAGACGGGCAGAGTGAGGAGGTGCCTGACATGACTGTTATGAAAGGAGCAGGGCGGACTGCCCTGCTTATGATGATTTTGATCCTGGCTGCATTCTGCACGGCGGAGGAAGTATGCGCAGAAGATTTTGCTGAATGTAATATACCGGTGGTATGCAGGGTATGCGGCGACATCCCGCCGGACCTGGACATTGACTTCACATATACACTCCAGGCGGCAGGG
>CAZBFD010000060.1:0-9348 GCA_964491055.1 uncultured Eubacterium sp. | reverse complement strand
AAAAGTTGTCAAAAAGAACCGTCCCCATTGACATCTTATAACCCAGGAACAAAAAATACGGGCGGCTCTGTGAGCCACCCGACTTCTGCGATCCGTGCTTATTTGCACCTTACTTTCTTGGAGTATTTGCCTGAGTATCCACCGTATGTCTTACTTCTAGAGTTCTCAAATTTGACTGTGACTTTCTTGCCCTTCTTCTTGCCTCTGCAGACAAATTTCTGCTTATATGTCTTCTTGTCCCCACTCTTCCAGGCGTACAGTCCTTGTATGGTCCTGATGCAGCCGCCGGCTACTTTCTGCTTTTTCTTGAACTTGACTGTGACTGTATACCTTGTGTACCAGTATCTGTATGTATGATACAGGGCTTTTCTCCTGATTTCGATTCCGTTCCTGTACCAGACTCTCCAGGCGTACTGATACCTGTATTTATGGCAGTACTGCTTTACCTTGGAAATATCGATCTTCTTTACTTTCGGCTTCTTATATGCTGTCCTTATTGTCTTTGCAGATGAAGCATGCCCAGTCTGCCTTCCGGTGAATGTATATGTCGAGCCGTCGTAGTCGAATGTCTTACCAAGCATCTGCCTTACTTTATATGCAGTATTTGGCTTCAGACCTTTCTTTGTGTATGTCGTATAGGAGCTGTCCATTCTGTATACATACTTGCTGTAGCTCTTTGCGCTGCTCTTCTTGTAATCCATGAACATATCAAGATATTCATATCCGCCGTCAGCATGTGTGTATTCTGTGCTGCCGGTGTACTTATAATCGAACTTTTTCGTGTATGTCCAGTAATTACTCAGGCTGTTTGACGGAGTCTCATAAATGTATGTAGGGACTGCTTTTACGATAGCAGGCGCAACCTGAGTCCCGTCAGTTATCAGGACGAATATTGTATGATATCCGACATCAAAGTATTTCATGTCAATGATCTTTGAGAACTGGATCTGATCATTTCCTGTCAGGTCCACGCCCTTCATCTCGCTTCTCTTGGATTCATCGTATATATCGTCAGGCTCATCACCTACAAGAAGTGCAATGTAAGCAAGTCCAGTACCTGTAAGATCTGCACTGTCCACCTGGACATTTCCTGTGCTGTCCGGATCAGATGCATAGATAAACTGTCCTGTCTCATCATATCCCTTCAGGTCCAGACCTTTAAGATCAAAGCCCTTCAGCTTAAGGTCGTCGTCAAGCTTGACCTCATCAAGCTCAAGGCTCTTGAGCTTCAGACCGCTTTTTTCTGCCTTCTTTGCAGGAACATCTTTAACAGCTTTACCTTCGACTTCAGCTTCAGGCTCTTCGGCATCTTCCTCGTCCAGATCAACGATACCGAGCTTCTTCTCCAGCTCTGCCTCAGCCTTTTCCATATTTTTCTTTACTTCTTCATCCGTCAGCTTGACGATCTTCTCCTCCAGCTCACCGTCTGCAGCATAAGCAACAGGGCTTTGATAGAGTGGAACTAACGTCAAGATCATGATGATCGCGAGCACTAAAGCGCTCCACCTCAAAACAGCACCTTTCATTTTGATCAGTCCTTTCTCCTACTTGATATCAGGGGATGTCTTTCTGGCTATATATTAGCACATAACAAGCTATATATCTATTATTTGATTCTATACTTTAACATTATTAAAAAAGTGGGCTGAATGCCCACTTTAGGAACTATCAGATAATTATTTATTGAGCCAGTTTATAAAGCACATACTGATTCAGGCTGACTCCTTCTACCTTCGCCTCTGTTACCAGACGTTGATGAAGGCTCTTCGGTATTCTTATTCAAAACATCTTTGACGTAATAATAGTACCATATTTGGTATCACAACTCACGGTATTTTTACTATGTAATTTTCATTCTACAAACCTCTAATGCCTTTCCACTCTTCCTTATTCCTATTGCTCCGTCCTGATCTGTCCGGAACACTCTGGCGCCGCAGGCTTCAAGTCTCTCTATTGCTTCATCAGATGGGTGCCCGTAGGTGTTGTTCTTCCCGACTCCGATCAAAGCCACTACGGGCGAGACAGCCTCGATAAACTCGGCTGAGCTGCTGTACTTGCTGCCATGATGGCACACTTTCAAAACATCGCAGTCGAGCACATCTGTACCCTGATACCTCTCTACAAGAGCATGCTCGCCTTCTTCTCCGAGGTCACCTGTCACAAGCATCGTGATTCCTTGTATGTATACCTTGAAAATGAGACTGTTCTTGTTCTCGTCTTCAGAATTGGGATCACGCTCGTCCGGCCAGATGATCTCGATCCTGTCCGCTGTTTCACTATCATCTCCCGATGGTGGCGGCTTACTGACATAGATAACATCCCCGGTCTTTCCTTCAGTCATCACCTGCCTTACCATATTCTCCTCAGCCAGCTCCTCAATTCCTTTATAGTGATCAGTATGAAGATGCGTCGCCAGTGCCATGTCGACTTTCCTTATCCCATTCTTCAGAAGATATGGTTTGAGTGTGTTCTTCCCGATGTTGTGTGTCTCACTTCCCCCACCATCGATCAAAATCTCGTTTGTCCCCGGCACCCTTATCTTCATACCTGTATTTCCTATCTCCGCATATCTCCGGAACTTAAGATGCAGACAGTCGCCCTGACCAACATCGACCATAACTATATCCGCCCTGTCGAAATCAGAAACAGATATCATGCATGATAGAAGCAACGTGATCACGATCACCACGATCTGTGGAGCGACCATCCACAAGTTCTTCCTATGCCATGCAATCATCAAACTTTCTGAACAAAGTAAGAACAGTAAACTGTAGTATGCAGCGATTATAAATAAAGGCGGCGACACAACATCAGGAGAAATGATATCAAGATCTGCAAAGCGATCATTTATAACAATCATGATACGAGCCGCCACATCAAGAACTGCATGGAACGGCAGCACAAGAATCTCAGCACCATCTGAGTTGTTCAGGAATTGTCCTGTAAAGCCAGATATGATGTATACCGGCACCGCAGCTGCAGCAACTGTAACTATTCCCGACAGCAGGAGCACGACCGGGATGTTTATGATCACAGCGCCTAGCGGTACCATATTGAATGTGAATGCGATGTACGGAACAAGGCCGATCTGGACTGATATAGAGGTTTTGATGCTGTCCGGGAGATGTTCCGGTGTGTGACGCTTCACCACAGGACATATCATTCCGATAGACATTGCCGCGAGGTACGACATGATGAATGAAGTGCCGTACAGTGCATACGGATTCACGATCAAAACGAGCATGCTCACGAATCCGAGCGATGTCAGCAGGTCGAACTTCCTGTCGAGCCTGTCGCCAAGCTCCATAATCAGAATCAGCGCGGCCGCCCGTGTCACCGATACTGTCCAAAGAGTCATCGTGCCGTAGATCCCTAGCACCATAAGAAACATCACAGTCATCCCCGGAACTGCGAACTTCTTTCTCAGCATTCTGAATATCGAGTACAGCAGCCCGACATGTAGAGCACTCACCGCAAGCACATGCGCAGTTCCGTTGTTTCTGAAGTCATCTTTCATGTCATCATCCATGCCGTCCATGTTACCGAACAAGACCCCGCGGAGAAGTGCTTCAGTCTGGCTATTGCATATGACTTTAATGAACCCTTCCCTGAAGCCGATGATCCTCCGCCTTAACACACCGGAGACACTTCCGTTATTCTTTACGATTCTTATCGTCTTCGCTGCTGAAACATAGCTTATTCCCTGGCTCCTGAGATACGTCCTGTAATCAAAACACCTCGGGTTGCCGGCAGTATCAGGCTTTTCCAGCTGCCCGCCGAATTCAATGACCGTGCCAGTTAGCTTCCACAGGTCATCATCTTCAATATTCAGATACGACAATGAAGCGCCATAGCAGGTCACAAGGCACTTACGGCCTGTCATACTGATAGGAGAACTGCCACGCAGCCTGACCGTAAGCTTAGGCTGACTTCCCTGCTTTTTGCTCACTTTCAGGACCTCCGCAGTTATCCTTCCACTATCAACCGGCGGCTCAACGTCATAGTACAAGGTCTGAAGCTCCATCCTGACAACACCGACAGCCATCGCAGCCGCACACGCCAGCACCAGCGACCTCTCGAAAAACCTCCGAAACGTACCTGACCCCTTTCGGAGCGTTTCGAATCCCAGAAAAGTACCTGACCCTTTTCGGAGGTCTCTTGTATGGGGAAGCTGCTCCAGAACTTTACCATATAAAAAAGCAGCCAGCGCCAGGCTGACTGCTATGTATAGGTTTATGGCCGCGCACCAGATCCCGAAGATCATGGCGGCGGAAATACACAATAGTTTTCGTCTCATTTTATACACTGAAGATCACAATTCTTCACAGTGCTGCAATGGATCTGTTTTGTATCTGTATACAGATTCTATCACACCGCCCGCGCGGTTACAATCCTGATCACGCCATCCACTCGCGGATCATTGCGATCTCGCGTGTGTACCCGGCGTCGTCGTTCGGTGTTTCAAGTATGAACGGCTTTCCCTGAAGCATCGGGTGCGTGACAACGCGGCGGAGCGCTTCTTCGCCTATCTCGCCCTGCCCGATCTTCTGATGCCGGTCTTTGCGGCTTCCGCAGACGTTCATGCTGTCGTTGAGGTGTACGGCTTTCAGGCGCTCAAGCCCGATCACACGATCAAAATTTTCAAGCACTCCGTTGATATCGTTAACGATATCGTACCCTGCATCCCACACATGGCATGTATCAAAACAAACACCGAGCTTTTCCTGATGCTCGACTCTGTCGATTATCGCGCGGAGTTCCTCAAAGGTCCTTCCGACTTCGCTGCCCTTTCCTGCCATAGTCTCAAGGAGCACGGTCGTCGTCTGATCAGCCTTAAGGTGCCTGTTGAGCGCGCCTGCGATAAGGTCTATCCCGGCTTCTGCTCCCTGTCCGACGTGGCTCCCCGGGTGGAAGTTATAGTAATTCCCCGGCACGTATTCCATCCGCTCGAGGTCGTCAGCAAGCATGTTCTCCGCAAACTCCCTGATGTTCTCCTTTTCAGCGCAGAGGTTCATCGTATACGGAGCATGAGCGACGAGCACGCCGAAGCTGTGCTCTTTCATAAGCGCGAGCAGGTCTTTTACGTCCTGCTCGTCAATGTCTTTCGCCTTTCCGCCGCGCGGGTTCCGCGTGAAGAATGCGAAAGTGTCACCGCCGAGCTCCAGCGCCTTGTTCCCCATCGCAAGGAAGCCATTTGAGCTTGAAACGTGGTTGCCGATATAGATCATGTAGTTCTCTCCTATATAAATGGCCGAGAGCTTTTGCGCTTTCGGCCATATTTATCATTACTGTTAATTACGTCAGTCGCAGATCTTTTGATTTGGTCGTCCAGCTGGCAGACCGGTCATGATCAATTTACGAGATTTTGATGCTTGATGGTGCGCTACGCCTGCATCGCGATCGCCGCCCAGTTCGGGTTCTTGATCTGTGTGCGTGCTACGCCGATCAGGTCTGCCTTGTACTCTGCGAGCATCTGATTCGCGAACTCCGGTGTGCGGATTCCGCCTGTCAGGACGACTGGTACGCTTACATTTGCCTTCAGCGTTTCGGTCATGTCGCTGAAATAACCCGGCTGGCGGTTCATAGGATTAACGAAGCCGCACATTCCGCCGGAGATATCCAGCAGGTTCACACCGGCGCGGACGAATGCGTCGCATGCCCTCACGGCCTCTGCGTCCATGCTTCCGCCCTGCTTATAGTCGCAGGCGCCGAATCTCAGCGATATGCAGAACTCAGGGCCTACTGCCGTGCGGACGCTGTTTATGATCTCTCTTATGTAGCGGATGCGGCCCATGATGTTCTTTCCGGTGTACAGGTCGTTACGCTTGTTCGTGAGCGGCGAATAGAACTCATTCAGCAGGTATCCATGCGCAGCGTGGATCTCGACACCGTCAAAACCTGCCATCTTGACTCTTACCGCGGCAGTAGTGAACGCTGCCTTCACTTCATCCATCTGGTCCATCGTCATCGGCTCCGGGTGAAGCCTTGTCTTTGCGCCAGGGCTGAGGTTGAGTGCCGAGCTAGGCCCCATCAAAGGCTCGCCTGTGATCTTCGGGTCTCCCGAGCTTCCGCAGTGATTTATCTGGCAGAAGATCTTGCTGCCATTCCTGTGCACTACTTCCACCACGCGGCGCAGGCCCTCTATGTCGCTGTCACGTGAAACCGAGATCTGGCCCTCACTGGCCTTCCCGTTTGGAAGCACATAGCAGTGTTCCATGATCACAAGCCCTATGCAGCCTGTCCTTGTCATCATATCATAGTGGTTTACGATAACATCGTTAACTTCACCATTGACAGCCTTGTCGATGCAGACCGGTGGAAGCACCAGCCTGTTCTTGAGTTCCACGTTCCCGACCCTTATCGGATCTCTTAAAGTAGTCATTCTCTTTCTCCTTATATAATAAACGTCATATCAGAACTAATTAAACAATGTCATTACCTCAGAAAAGGGACAGTCCCCTTTCTGAGGTTTCGCTCTTAATGGGAACTGTCCCATTTAGGAGCACTTTACGAGCATTACACAAATGTCGCGTTCTCGGCGCGGCGGGTGTACATCTCTTCGAGCTCATGCATGTGGTAAAGGTAATTCTCGTCGGTGAATGTCTTGCAGTGTAGCGGGCATCTCTTGACGCAGGCACCGCACTTGATGCATATTCCCTCGCACTTCGTCGGGTCGCTCTCCGAGATGGACCCCATCGGGCAGATCTTGGCGCAGATCCCGCACTTGTTGCACTCTTCTCTTGTCACAGGCTTCACTTTTCTTATGTCGATCGGGTCGCCGTTCCTGTCACGCGGCGTATAATACGGCCTTACAAGCGGCTGGCCGCTGACACGGACAGGCGAAGCCTCCTCAGGCGCCATGGTTTTGATCTTAACTGCGGCATCGACGGCGAATCTCACCGCCTCTTTCATGTCCTTCTCGTCCGGCCGGCCCGCAGCAAGCTCGTATGAGAATGCGTGCTCACCGACAAATGCCGCGGCAGCGACGGGCTTGAATCCGTCCCCGACCAGCAGCTCCTCGAGCTCTATCAGCGAATCATCAAAATCCCGATTGCCGAATGTTACTACCGGCACTGCGACTGCTCCGTCAGCCCGAATCCCGTCTTTTATATACGGAAGCAGCACGTTCGGCACCCTTCCCGCATACGTCGGAACGCCAAAGATCACCAGATCGTCCGCGCCGAACACATGCGTCATCTTCCTCGCCTCAGGCCGCGTGAAATCAAACGCCGTGAAATCCTTCCCCGGCGTAAGCCCCTCAGCGATCGTCTCCGCGATTTTTGTAACTACCTTCTCAGTCGTGCCAGTACCACTGAAGTACATGGCATAGACCCTGCTAACTTCCATATCTGAACCAGCCATTCCATAAATTTCTGTCTGTTTCTATTCTACACCCAAACCAGCACTAATACCACTTACTACAAACAAGATTTTGCTGATTCATACGCAAACATGTCCGAACTACCTATTTACGATTTGGACTGAGGAGTCCATTAATCACCAGTATTATTAAAAGTATGCACCAAAACACAAAATGTTATGGGATTGTCTACAACAAAAGCTTTGTTTCCGTACCGGCTGAAAAGGTTCATATTACGCACTTCCTATTTTTACACAAACGCTCAAGACATTGAAATCAGCCATTTATGATCTTAGTGCGGAAGAAGACGATCTGTTGTAGATAATCCCATAATTATTTAAGAAATAGCTACTAACAAAAAGCATATACATTGCAGTTCTCTAGTATCCATGCCAGTTCTTTTTCATAATCAATATCTTAGGTATTCTTATGGTTTGTAAGGCAGTGTAATCGTTGAAATGTCGCAGAAAAATTGATATAATTATTGTGTATATTTATGTAATCATTTTTTAATGAACGCGGTGCATAATATATAAATGGGAAAACGTGTTTTTGGGGACTGTCCCCAATCGACACAATGAAACAGTATTTGGGATATATAGACAAAAAGGCGGTGATAAAACCGCCTGCTATCGTAACAATTCAGAGGGGTAAGTATGACTGAATACGATATTTTGAAGAACATGAAATTTGCCAAGGAAGGCTCGGGATCAGGGAAAACTGTGAAGGTGTCGGCTAAGAAGGTGTCGGGTGTCGAGAAGAAGTCCGGTAGTGCTCCGGCCAAGAAGACATCAAAATCTTCTTCGTCTGCTAAAAAGTCTGGTGCAGCGGGCTCTGGCACTAAAAAAGCGAGCACGGGCAATAAGAAGACGAGCAGCTCGGCAAAGGCTTCTGGAAGTGCCAGTAATAAATCGGGCAGCTCATCAAAGGCTGCAGGAAATGCTAATAAGAAAGCGAGCAGCGCGTCTAAGGCAACAAACAGCGCATCAAAGGCAGCTGGCAGCTCATCAAAGAAGTCCGGAAGCTCGGCTGCAAAGGCAGCCAGTACTTCTGCAGTTGTTGCAGCGGCTGCCAAGAAAGCAGGCTCTGCACCTGCAAAGAAGAGTTCCGGCGGAAAGCATTCTGCCGGTCCTGGTGCGAAGAAGCCTGCTGCTGCAGCAGCTTCTGTAAAGAGCGGTAACGGCGCAAAGGTTTCCGGCGGCAAGCACTCCAAGCATAAGAAGCACTCTGCTATGGGAACCGCAGCATTCGGCTGCGGAACTGTGTTCCTGGTTTTGTTCGCCCTGTTCCTTGCCGGTGTGATCGCCGCAATGGTATGGGTCGGCATGATCATTTACGAGACACCGAAGATCGACGCGGACAACATATACTCCCTGCTCTCCCAGAGCTCCAAGGTCTACGACCGTAAAGGCAAGGAAGTCCAGATGCTCTACCAGGGTGAGAACAGGACCAATGTGAAATATGAGGACCTGCCGGAGAACCTGGTCAATGCATTCGTTGCGCTTGAGGACAAGACCTTCTGGACTCACCACGGATTCAACGTGATAAGGATCTTCGGAGCGATAAAGGAGAAAGTGACGTCAGGCGGAAGCGTAGGCGGAACGAGCACGATCACCCAGCAGCTCGCGAGGAATGTCTTCCTGAAAGACAGGATGACCGAGCGCACGATGAAGCGAAAAATACAGGAGGCGTGGTACGCCATACAGATCGAGCACAGCTTGTCGAAGGAAGAGATCATGGAGGCGTACCTTAACACGATCTACCTAGGGTTCAACTCGAACGGTGTTGCTGCGGCTTCCCGGGCTTATTTCTCAAAGCCTGTGAAGAAGCTGAATCTCACTCAGTGCGCTACGCTTGCTGCTCTTGTAAAGTCACCGAGTGAGCTTGCTCCGGTGCAGATCTATGATAACGGTAATGTGCCGGATACAGCGGTCAAAGTCCTCAAGACATCACCGCTTGGTACTTTTGTTCTTAACGATGCATCAAAA
>CAZBFD010000059.1:0-9567 GCA_964491055.1 uncultured Eubacterium sp. | reverse complement strand
TCCATGTCAAGCTCAACAGGGATCATTATGACTGGGGCAAATATAAAGAGAATAATGGCGAATCCATGGAGAGGACTTTCCGTGACGCGGTCATCAAAGCCTCTGACTATATCGATCTGCCGTCGTACGACGAAAACGGCAACGGCAAGCTCGATGCGGAAGAGTTTGCTGTGGTCCTGGTCATTGCCGGCTATGACTACGGTGTTTCGTCAAGGAAGAAAAGCAGCTCGCTTTACCTGAGGTCGCACAGATGGACATTCTCCGGGGCAAAAAAGTCCCTGGAGCTTAAGGATTTCAGCGCCCCGAAGGTGACGAAGAACGACAAGAGCGTAACTGTGAATAATTATGTCTCCGTATCGGAGAACTGTGAAAAGGATGACGGGACAGTGGTGCAGGGCCGTAAAGGGTCGATCGCCCATGAGCTCGGCCACCACCTGGGTCTCCCTGACCTTTATGACACGACTTCCGGCGACGCCGCGGACAGGCCGTGGGAGCAGTATGATGTAAGACATGTGAGCCTCATGAGCAGCGGATCCTGGGGAGTCGACAATCACGGGAATTACCGCCCGTATTCGCTGGATCCATGGTGCAGGATACAGATGGGATGGACCAAGGCGGAGACTATTACGGCTGCAAGGTCATATTCGCTGCCGTCACAGGATTACTCCGACATAACTAAAGAGAAGAAAGTGCTCAGGATCGATATGCCGTATTCGGGCGAGTATTATCTCCTTGAGGCAAGATACGCCGAAAGATGGGACAGCCAGATCGTGAAAACGCACTATCCTGATAACAAGACGAAAGACCAGCTCGGCGGGATCATCCTGTGGCACATCGACGAAAACGTCCTGAAAGAGTGCTACAACACCGACAATAAGAGGTACTATGAGATAAATGCTGCAGGCCACAGGCCGGGCGTCATGCCTTTTTACATGGAGCTTGTCGACAACGGATCCGGAGGGAAAAAGCACGGACTGATAGGGACAGGAGAAAGCGCTACTGTCTACCGCAACGTACCTTTCTTTGATCAGTACCTTATGGAGAACACATTCAAGTCCATAGGCCAGGAGATCGAGCTCCCGACGTATGCCGGAAAGCCGACGTCTTCACTTCCTAAAGACAGAGAGCTCTCAGGGATCAAAGTCGAGTTCGCATCGAACGCGTCAACTATTATGAGCGTAAGGCTGATACCGCCTGACCATGTGCATGAATGGCAGATCTCATATCCTTATTACGCAGCGAATATATGCAGCGAAGGCGGGGACTATGTCGTAAGACGTACCTGCGTTAAATGCCTGCAGGTGCATAACGACTGGCATGAGAATCCGGCAGGGCATCATATAGAGGGGATACATGTAAGCGCGGTCGACCCTGACTGCGAATACGACGGCTGCAAGGAGCACTATCAGTGCATGTTCTGCGGCAGGCGGTTCAGCGACGCGGCTCTTACAAATGAAGTGTCCATGTCAGATCTTGTCATCCCGGGCGGCCATGAGTGGGACGACGGCGTTGTGATCGAGGAGCCGACGTATTATTCGGACGGCATCAGGGAGATCACATGCAAGGCGTGCGGCACGTCGTACTGGGAGAGCATCGACAAGCTCGACAACTCAGACAAGATGGCGGACGACGGCACCACATGCGGACCTGGGGCTTCGATCAAAGTCGCGTCGGCTGCGATCAAAGGCAGCTCCTCGGAGAAAGATATGCCGGGATCCATCTATCAGAACCTTAAGCTCTCATCCCCGAAGCAGGGAAAGAAATCGATCACGCTCCACTGGAAAAACTTCGAGGACGAATACGGGTCAGGACCGGATTACTATATCGTGTACGGCGCGAAATGCGGGAAGAACAAGTACAAGAAGATCGTGACAGTTACCGACACAGCTTCACCAAAGACTGTGACGATAAAGAAGATCGGCGGTAAAAAGCTCAAGCCGAAGACATACTATAAATTCATCGTAGTCGCCGTGTCAGGCGGATTCGATGAGGTCATGAGCACGTCGAAGACGATCCACGTCGCGACAAAAGGAAGTAAGAAAAAGGCAAATTACACCGGCGTGATAGTGAGCAAGTCAGCTGTAAACAAAGCCGCTGCCATGACAGAAGGCGGACAGCTTTCCCTGAAAGCAAAAGCAAAAAAGAAGAAGGGGACAAAAGTCGCGAAGCACGTCGGCCTGAGATACGTTTCGACCAACCCGGACGTCGCGAAAGTCACATCCAAAGGCTTGATAAAAGCAAAATCAGCCGGCTACAGCAGGATATACATATACACACAGAACGGAAAAGCAAAAGAAATACAGGTCCAGGTAGAATAGCTCCGAAAAGAGACAGTCCCTTTTCAGAGCCTGACAAGAAAATAACATCCTCCGAAAAGGGACTGTCCCCTTTCGGAGCATTTCGTGGTACAATAGTAAAGTCGGCCGCGCGGCCGGCAGGATTTTGGTATTATGGAGATTTTGTAAATGATAGAGATCCAGCATCTTAGTAAGACTTTTGAGACGAAGGACGGCAAGGTCGAGGCGCTGAAGGACATCAACATCACGGTCGAGAACGGCGACATCTACGGGATCATCGGAATGAGCGGCGCAGGGAAGAGCACGCTCGTCCGCTGCATCAACATGATCGAGCGCCCGACCGAGGGCAAGGTCCTGATCGACGGCGTTGACATGGGCAGCCTCTCGGAGGCGGAGCTTCGGAAGGTGAGGCGTGAAGTCAGCATGATCTTCCAGAGCTTCAACCTCCTTATGCAGAGGACATGCCTCAAGAACATCTGCTTTCCGCTCGAGCTAGCGGGCGTAAAGCCGGCGGACGCGAAGAAGAGGGCGCTTGAGCTCCTCGAGACTGTCGGCCTTCCTGACAAGGCGAACGCGTACCCGGCACAGCTTTCCGGCGGGCAGCAGCAGAGGATCGCGATCGCAAGGGCGCTTGCGACGAACCCGAAGATCCTGCTCTGTGACGAAGCGACGAGCGCGCTCGACCCGAAGACGACGAACCAGATACTGGACCTCATCCGTGAGATAAACAGGAAATTCGGTATCACGGTGATCGTGATCACGCACCAGATGTCAGTAGTCGAGAGCATCTGCAACAAGGTGTCTATAATCGACTACGGCGTTGTGCAGGAAACGGGGCTCGTGACTGACATATTCGCCAATCCTAAGTCCGCAGCCGGGCGCAGGCTCGTGTTCCCGGACGAGAAGGCAGGTCATCTTGAGCCGCCGGAAGGCTCCGTCTGCATCAAAGTCTCGTTCAACAGCTCGGATACTGCTGAGGCTCCTCTCATCGCGTCGCTCGCGATGGACAAAGGAATCGCAGCGAACATCATGGCTGCTCAGACGAAGACGATCGGCGGCAAAGCCTACGGCAAGATGCTCCTGAGCATACCGGATGATAAAGAGAGCATAAAGACCACGCTCGAATATCTTGAGGGAGCAGGCGGGATACTGGCTGAAGTAGTCGATCCGGAAAACGAGCATGCTCAAGAGCAGACCGAATACGAAGACTACAGCGAAGAAGACGAAGAAGATTTTGATGCATTTGACGAGCACGCTGACGGAGAAGAACAGCAGACAGGAGTGAGAAATGATAAGTAAGATCTTTGATCCGGAAGCGGCTGCAGAAGCACTGGACATACTATTGACTGAGATGCCTCTCGCGACGTGGGAGACTGTATATGTGACGATACTCGCGACGTTCTTTGCGGTGGTGATCGGGCTTCCGCTGGGCGTGCTCCTCGTAGTGGGCGAGAAGGACGGCATCTGGCCGCTCCCTGCTCCGTTCATGCAGGCCCTGAACCTCATCATCAACCTGCTGAGGTCCGTGCCGTTCCTGATCCTGATGATCCTGGTGTTCCCGCTTACGAGATTCATCGTCGGGACAGTCGTCGGGACAGTCGCGTCGATCGTACCGTTGGTTATAGCAGCGTTCCCGTTCGTCGCGCGTCTCGTAGAGGCCAGCCTCCGCGAGGTCGATCAGAACGTAGTTGAGGCAGCAGTGAGCATGGGCGCGTCCCCGTGGCAGATCATAAGCAAAGTCATGATCCCGGAGAGCGTGCCGTCCCTCATCGCAAGCCTGACCACAGCGATAATCACGATCCTCGGCTACTCCGCGATGAGCGGCATCATCGGAGGCGGCGGCCTCGGGAAGATCGCCATCAACTACGGCTACTACAGATATAAGTACCTGGTGATGCTCATCGCCGTGATACTCCTCATCGCGATCGTGCAGATATTCCAGAGCATAGGAACATACGCCGCGGTACACTCAGACAAGCGGCTGAAGAGATAGGTTTATAAAGCTCCGAAAGGGACTGTCCCCATTCGGAGGGTGACAAAAAACTAACAACCCCCGAAAAGGGACTGTCCCTTTTCGGGGGTGCGGTAATGTATTATGAAGACGGAAGAAGGAATTGAGGTCGTAAGCCAGACCATCGAGAGCAAGGCTCCGAAAAAGGAGCCTGTGAAGAGGAGCCACGTGATCAGGAACCTGATCATACTGGTCTTGTTTTTGATGCTTATCGTTGCTGCCGGGGCGGCCGGATTTGTATGGTATACGCTTTACGGATGGTCGGAAAACAGGGAGCTTGATCTGGTGAGCAATATCGATATCGCGGATCTCGGGCTTGAGGGTTACGACGGCGAGGGGATCCTGAACTATGATGAGGGATACCTCGCGACGCTTATCGACTATGAGGGCGACAGCGAGAAGGTGAAGGAATTCATCAAGAAAGTGTCGTACACAGTGACGCCGGACACGGACATCTCGAACGGCGACACGATCACGATAAAGGCCGAATACGACCCGAATGCGGCCAGCCGGGCGAAGGTGAAGGTGACCAAAGACACGAAGCACATCGTCATAGAAGAGCTCGATGAAAAAGACGAAGAAGGCTATAACTACGGCGACGATGACGCCGGCACCGAGAGCACCGATACATTTGACGATCCGGAAGACGACTACGACGGAACCGGAAACAAAGACTACACCGGGAACGACATGTACAGCGGAAGCGGCGTGGAGTATACGACCAAGACTGCAAACGGAAAAGACGGCTACGTCAATATAAGAGATGAGCGCAGCACCGACGGCGACGTAGTCGTGAAGCTGACCAACGGCCTCCGTGTTGACGTGTATGATCTCGAAGACGGCTGGTACAAGATAGCGACCGGTCCTTATAAGGGCTGCTACGTACACGAATCGACCCTGAGCGACTGAATACTGTTGCGGAGGAGGACCAGTTTATAATAAATGAAATATCTATAGATAACAACAGCGCGGGCAATGCCCGCGTTTTTCTGTGAAGTGATTGAAACTATATCACTATAGTGATATAGTTATGGCGGAGGGATTATTATGGACAAAGAGATCTATTTATATCACGGCTCTGCAGAGATCATAAAAAAGCCGGAATTTGGCATGGGCCGGAAGCATAATGATTATGGTCCTGGCTTTTATTGTACAGAAAGCGAAGAACTGGCAAAGGAGTGGGCATGCTCTTCGGTTAAGGGAGGGTTCGCAAATCGTTATGTTCTTGATCTGTCAATGTTGAACGTACTGAATCTGGATACAGAAGAGTATTCTATACTCAACTGGATGGCGGTGCTCGTCAGCAACAGGCTTTTCAGCCTGGATACACCAGTCGCCGGCCGAGCAAAGCGTTATTTAAAAGAGAATTTTAGTGTCAATGTGAATGCGTATGATGTGGTGATAGGATATCGGGCGGACGACGCATATTATGATTTTGCGAATGCATTTCTGAATAATACGATCACAGCTGAACAGCTGGCACAGGCAATGAAGCTCGGGAAACTCGGAGAGCAGGTCGTGCTGAAATCAAGACTTGCTTTTGATAGTATATCATTTCTGGATTTTGACGCTGCAGACTACAGAGATTACTATCCTGTGAGAAAAGCAAGAAGTGAAAAGGCTGAGCAGGACTTCCGGCGTATATGTGAAGAAACCGGGGACGGTCTGTATATGATAGATATTCTGAGAGGAGAGATAAAAAACGATGACGAACGCATACCACGAAATGTACCTGAATAAGGTGAGGACTGCAATCGCTGATATGTTCGATTTCGCAATACATGATTTCGGTTTGGACAGTAAAGATTTTGTTCTGATATTCACCGGGTCGGATGTGTGCCGGCGTCTTGAGAATGGTGAGCCGAAGTTTTTGATCGGGATGTGCGGGGAAGAGCTGGCATTCCGTGTGATCGAGGAAGCGACCGGGATCGAGCCTGTGGCTGAAGTAACTGAGAGGTTCGACAGGACGCCGGAGTATTGGTGTGGATGGGCTGCGTGCTATTATCAGTGGCTGCGGGCGATACCATACCGGGAAGTGTTCGAGATCGCATCATTCGAGGAGATGCTTGCCTTATATCCAACGCTCCACGAAGCAGACATCAGTAAATTTGTGGATATCATGGACAAACGGCGGGAGCTTATGAGGTGCGAGACAAATCTTAAGCGGATCCGGACGGCGTATGGCTGCTCACAAAGCGAGCTCAGCAGAAGAAGCGGGGTATCTCTCAGGTCGATACAGATGTACGAGCAGCGCCAGAAAGACATCAACAAAAGCCAGCTTGCAACTGTCATCAGTCTTGCCAGGATACTCGGCTGCAGGGCAGAGGACCTGCTCGAAGCATAAACCAGCGGCGCTGAATGGGAAAAGTCCTGAAAGTTCCTAACAGCGCCTGGTACGCTCAGGTACCTTTTTCACGGTATTACTACATTGTCTTAACTGATTCATCATTTTATTATGGTGCGGTTTGTGTTAGAATCTACATATAGTATATGGGGATCTGATCGTTGATTCTTATGGAGGATGATTATGTATAAACTTCTTGTTGTTGATGATGAGATGAAGATCCGCGAGGTCATTAAGGAGTACGCGGAGTTCAACGGGTATGAGGTCGCTGAGGCGGAGGACGGCATGCAGGCTGTCAGGCTCTGCAAGGATAATGATTATGACCTCATCATCCTGGATATAATGATGCCGAAGCTGGACGGCTTCTCCACATGTAAGGAGATCAAGAAATTCAAGCCGGACATTCCTGTTATCATGCTCTCCGCAAGGGGTGAGGAGTATGACAAGCTGTTCGGGTTCGAGCTCGGGATCGACGACTATGTCGTGAAGCCTTTCAGCCCGAAGGAGCTCATGGCGAGGGTCAACGCCGTGCTCGCAAGGCGTAACGCAACAAAGGAAAAGGCCGCGGACATAATGAAGTTCCAGGGCCTTGAGATAAACGTTCCGGCAAGGACAGTCACAGTAGACGGAGAACGCATCGAGCTCACACCGAAAGAATACGATCTTTTGTTCTATCTTATCGAGAACAAGGGCATCGCGCTCTCAAGGAGCAGGCTCCTCTCAGATATCTGGGGCTACGACTTCTTCGGCGATGACCGCACTATCGACACACACGTAAAGAACCTGAGAAACTCACTTGGACCGTACAGAGATTTCATCGAGACGATCCGCGGCGTGGGCTACAAGTTCGAAGTGCCAGAAGAATAATACCAAGACCATGAAACGCTCCGAAAGGGGACAGGTACAATTAGGAGCAAAAACTCCGAAAGGGGCCTGTCCCTTTTCGGGGCATAAGGTGCTTATGAAGAAAAGGAAGTTATTTGATCTTAACAGTATTTATGTGAAGCTCCTCGTGTCCTTCATGCTTTTTGCGTTCGTGATCATTTTCCTGATCGGCGGAATGGAGATCTTTCTGTTCAATAATTTCTATGGAACGATGAAGGCAAGGGACACGGGCAAGATCGCGGATTCGATCAGGAAGAATTATGCGAAGCAGAGCAATAATGACGACTTTATGCTGAGTGAGTTCATCCAGGGCTATGCGTCGGCGAATGATCTTTATATCATGGTCGTCAAGCCGAACGGGGACAGCCTGAGCATCGTCGCATCGAGCTTCGGCACTGATGCGTATCCGACGATCTCGAGCACTGAGTATAATGATAAGCTCTGGAGTCTTTACGAGCAGATCTCGCGTGATACGTCGGATGATGACATTCCGATCCCGGTGAGGTCGGCGGAGACGATGCTGGAAAGCGAGAAGGGGAGCGGCAAGGTGCTCGCCTATGCGTGCTTCCTGGAGAAGCCGGCTGACATCGAGACAGAGCTCAGGGAGGCCGAGGAAGAGAACGGCAAAAAGTCATACGGCGACCAGAAGTTCCGCGCGGCTTATTCAGACACTCTCGTGATGTACATCCTGAATCCGCTTTATCCGACGACTTCGACGGTCCGTATCCTGTACAACATCCTCGTTACGATCATGTTCTTCGCGATCTTCCTTGTCGCGATCATGGCTCTATATCTCGCCACGAGGATATCAAAACCTATCCGCGACATCACAAGGTCTGCAGAGCAGCTCGGCCGTGGAGATTTTGATGTCAAGTTCAAGGGCGGGACGTACTCCGAGATCGACGAGCTCGCCGAGACCCTGACGATCGCCGAGAATGAGATGAAGAAAATGGAGGATTACCATAAGGACCTCATCGCGAACGTCTCGCACGACATCAAGACACCTCTCACTATGATCAAATCCTACGCGGAGATGATCCGCGACCTCTCGGGGAACGACCCGGTCAAGCGCGAGAAGCACCTCGACATAATAATTGAGGAAGCTGACCGCCTGAACGTGCTCGTGAATGACATGCTCAGCCTGTCACGCCTGCAGTCGCACAAGCTCGCGCTCGAGAAGAGCACATTCGACATCAACGATACTGCGCGCGACGTGCTCGCCTCGTACGAGATCCTGAAAGAGCAGGAAGGGTACGACATAGACTTCTACCCGTGGGAACCGCTGTACGTCGAAGCTGACGAAAGCAAGATCCACCAGGTCATGAACAACCTCATGACGAACGCCGTGAAATACTGCGGCGAGGACAAGAAGATAATAGTAACGATACGGAAGAACGGAAAAGACGCCGAGTTCCTCGTGACCGACCACGGCCAGGGCATCAAGCCCGAAGAGATCCCGCACGTCTGGGACAGATACTACCAGTCGAGCACACACCACGTGCGCGAGACCTCCGGCACCGGCCTCGGCCTCTCCATCGTGCGCGAGATCCTCAAGCTCCACGGCGCAGACTACGGCGTCGAGAGCACCGTCGGCAAAGGGAGCACCTTCTGGTTCACCCTGCCGGTGGTGGAAAAATAATACTGATATATAATGCGTTTCAAACACGCTCCGAAAAGGGACAGTCCCTTTTCGGAGCGTGTTGTTTATTTGCCGGGACCTCCGAAAAGACCTCCAAAAAGGGACTGTCCCTTTTCGGAGGTTTTCAGAGCATTTTTTTGACAAACATGGTTTAGCGTGATAAACTGTTAAACAGTGTTAATCATGCATAGTGATATGCTTTAAAGGAGGAATGAAAAATGAAGAAGTTACTTGTTTTACTGTTAGCAGTTGCTATGGTATTCGCAATGACGGCATGCGGCGGAAGCGGCAGCAGCAGTGAAGGCGGCAGCGAAGGCGGCGGAGACAGTGAAGAGCCTATCAAGATCGGTTTCTTTGCTCCTGTATCTGCTCCGGCTGCGTCTGCTGACGG
>CAZBFD010000058.1:2283-9612 GCA_964491055.1 uncultured Eubacterium sp. | reverse complement strand
CCATATTTTTTATCGTGTGCAGCGGCCGCCGTTATCACTCGCGCTTTCCTGTCACCACATACACCGGCGCGGTACGTTCAGTATCAAGCGCAACTAATATCCTTCCGCTCTGCGCCATCCTCATGAGGATGCCGGAGAAATTACCGTTATACATGTAAAGCCCAGGCATGTTAGTGTACGTGTGCCACTTGCCGTCGCCCCAGGCAAAATCGATGTTCTCTGTCTCATACTGTGGGCAGTACTCCTGGCAGATCAGTCCTTCACCGTAGTATTTCTCCGTGATCTCGTTCCATTCGTCCTGAGTGTATTCCCTGCCGGAGGCATACATGCCCTTCGACGCGTAGGCATCCATCGGCTTGATAATGTAGTTGTCCTTGTCTGACTGGACTTTGTTCAGAGCGATGCATGCTCCAGGATCCCGGGTCCAAACCTCATCCGTGCTCGGCCCGAAAAGCCAGGTGCCTGGCACGTGCTCGCGAATGAACTTGTTCTCCTCATCTGTGAGCAAAACCTTCACGTATTCAGTATGGAGCACGTGGAACAGCCATTTATTATGAATGATCTGTGTCTCAAATGCTCCGGCAAGAAACACGGCGTCATCTCTCACCGCGTTCAGGAAATCAGTCACCTCGTCGTAGTATTCCAAGATGTCGGCGGTAACTGCACGCCTGTATATCGCGTCGATCTTATTGCCGGTTTCTGAGTAGAGCATGCCGTTACGGTATGTGAGCTTTCGGAGATCGCATATCTCGCAGTTCATTCCTGCTGCCTGGAAGTGCCTTGCAAACTCCTCCAGATCGTACATCGTGGCCTTATCCAGGATATCAGCGATTGCGATATTCGGTTTAAGAGCGGTCTCGCTGCCAGCCCCTTTTCTGTAAATATATGATCTGTATAACTTCATGAACTCCGCGATAAAGCTGTCAAAAAGCTCAAACTGCTTCAAATCGTATTTACGGATCACAGCCTGATGTGCGGGATTCACTATCATTGCCTTACTGAACTCAGGGCCGCGGAGCTGATCCGCAGTTCCATCTGTGTTTACTTCGCAGAAATAGAAATCTCCGGTATCCTCATGGTAGAACAGGTCGAATCTCGCGATCGGCAGGAACCCGTCAAACCTTCTTGGAATAAGTATCAGGTCCTCCAGCTCCTTTGAGAATGGGAAAAGCTTTCTGAATTCAGGATCGTTTCTGTATGCATCAGCGACTTTTCCGAAGATCGTATACATTGTATTCCCGATCCCCCTGAGTTTTTCTATCGTCTCTTCATCGAATACCTTAGGAATCTGAAGAGTCTTGTCAAGGGCCCCGTTCATCCATAACGGAGAGCGCTCAATATGTTCTTTCAGCGAAGCAGCCGCTTCGCGGTTCATATCAAAATTCTTATTTATGTGCTTTATGTAAGCTTCATTAACTTCTTTTGCGAGTCCCATACCGGTACGCCTCCTATTGTCTGCCATATTTATTATATAGCTGTGATGTTGATCAGACAATATTCAGGACCTTATGAATTGGCAACATCTGAGCGGTATGATATACTTGAGACGAAGAAACTCAAGTAATTATTTTTCCCATCAGGGAGGGCCTGAAATGATTGAAGCAAGAATATATGTGGGGCTTGGCGACAAGGATACCCATGAACAGAAATATGATACCGAAAAATATAAAGAGGTATTGAAAGATATCTGCAAACATTATCAGACGGCTTTCTCGCTGCAGGTGATCGAAGGCGGATATTTTCACGACGACGGTACATGGGGTAGATGAAAACACGCTGCTTGTAACACTGATCGGCACACCGGGCAAGACGGTATACAAGATCGCAAAAGATCTGTGCAATGCTTTCAATCAGGAAAGTGTCATGTTTACCAGCAATGTAGTTCTGACATTCAACATCCATGACGATGATGATTCAGAGACTGGTGACGGATTCTCGTATAAAGTGCTCCAGAGCGCAGTCAGCAGCATTTCGTATCATTATGATCCTGAGGCAGAGCCGGCGAACACCGTAAAAGTGCTGATATGAAAAATTGTATGTGGGTCATTAACATGATAAAATGCAAGTGATAAAAATGGGTGATGTCTGTCAGATTCAAAGATGACAGAATGGTTTGAGGTAATAGTAAAATAAGGGTGATATAGTATGCAGAAAGACTTTCATTATTTCGCTACATATTGTGCTGCATATCTCGGAGGCTATTCGCATGAAGAAAGCATAGCGCTCTGCACAGCTGCCCAGTTCGTGGACCTCTGCACCAGGCTGTATCTTGAAGGGATAAATGGGCCTGATGAGGCTGCGACGACGCAGCTTCAGCTTGAGCTCGCGGAGGCGAGGATGGATACTATCAGCCGTCAGGATATGACGAGGATATGGTCTTCGTTCCACTTTCTGCCGTATGATCTTTACGCTGAGATCAAAGGCCCGAAGAATTACAAGGATAAGTACAGGCTGATATGCAAGCCTAACGGCGCGCTGCTCGTGGATACTGTAAAGCGTGCAAAAGGAAAGGGTCTTGCGGCGGCAGGCATCGCCATGCATGTCCTTGCGGATACATGGGCACACAGCTATTTCGCTGGCACACCTTCGCTCGTTATAAACAACACAGATGAGCATTTCTTTGAATTCATCCCGGACGGGAAGGGCGGGGAAGAGCAGAGGCAAGTCAGGTTTGCTGCTAATCCGGCTTTGCAAGAAGACGTGGATAAAGGTGATTATGCAGGCTGCATGTTTCAGGCTGAAGAGTATTCCATCATGAGCCTCGGCCACGGCCGTGCGGGACATCTGCCGGACTACAGCTGTGTCAAGTACAGGTATCTCCCGGCGTGGGGACAGTATGAAGAGATAGTCAAAGACAACCCTTCCGATTACATGCATGCCTTCTGCCAGATGATCTACGCGATCAAATACCTGAGAGGCGAGCATGAAGATTTTGTTGTTGATACTTACGACGAAGAAGCTGTCGCCGGCATCAGAGACGAGATCGATGCGATCTTAAGAAAAAGGCAGGTAGACTCATGCGACGATTGGCAGGCGTTTGGACATAAGCTGTCCGGACAGGAAGTTCCAGATTTCGATATCGACGGTTACGAGAAAGAGTACAAGGAAGCTTCTGAAGAAGACAAGCCGAAGACGTGGATGGGACAGTTCCTCAATGCGGCGATCGCACAGAAGAGCATGGTGACCAACAGGATCCATAAATCAGGGAGCACGCTCGCAGGTATATCAGTGGAAACTGTAAAAGAAGAGGATGCTCTTGTTGCAAATGCAGTGGCAGCAGGCGAGCAGCTGGTCAATAATGCAGCGGCTGATATAGAAGAAGCAGGGAAAGAAGTAAGCGATACTGTTCAGAATGCTGCTGATAGCTTGTCCGATATTGTCAATAATGATAACGGTGAAGGAGACGACGCAGATGAGTAGGCTTCAGCGTTTAAAATCTACATCTGGATATAGCTGGCTGATAATAAAAGGCGGGGGCAGAATCATCTGCTCCCGCCTGTTTTAGAACAGAGGTATCACTTTATTCGCCGTATTTCTGAACATAATCATTTGCTTCGTATGAAGCTTCGAGAAGTGCTGCTTCAGCTTCAAGTGCGAATGCTACTGCAAGCTTCTCGCAATCTTCAGCATAGACTAGAAGATCTGAAATGTATGCTTCGCGTGAAGCCTTGTCTCTCTCAGCCTTTCTCTCGTCGATACCGCCCTGGATAGCTTCCATGTTCTCGGCACTGGTCTTGTCCAACTCAGCCTTGGTGTCTGCGATCTTGGCTCTCAGTTCATCGACTGCATTCTGAGCATCAGCACGGAGAGCGGTGATCTTAGCCTTAAGCTCATCACCTGCTTCTTCTCTCTTCTCTTTTCCTTCAGCCTTCTTCTCTGCGATCTCTTCTTTTGTTTCTTCTACTTTTTCGGCATGTTCCTTCTCTGCCTCTGACTGAGCTGCCTCTACCTTCTTATCTCTTTCCGCGGCTTTTTCTTCTGCTGCAATAAGCCCCTCATTCACACCGGCTTTGAATTCCTTTGCGAGGTCCTCTACCTGGGCATTGAAATCGTCTACCTTTGCTCTGAGTTCATCAACTGACAGCTCATGAGCCTTTTCTGCCTCTGCCTGAGCTTCTGTTACTTTAGCCTGGATCTCTTCCATCCTTTTCTGCTGTGCAGCAATCATTTCTTTAAAATCCATTTTTGTCCTCCTTTGTATGGTTTGCAAAAAATATTATCAGTATTATCAATTACCCGCCGTATCAAGATCCTTTTTCTTCGGCAGGTATTTTGTGACATTATGACGTTCAAGCATCATGTACACCCAGCGCTTGATGAGGTCGTAGATGACTGCGAACACCGGAACACCGATCAGGATACCGACGATTCCGAAGAGTCCGCCGAACAGTGTGATCGAGAACAAGACCCAGAAGCCTGACAGTCCGACGCTCTTTGAGAGGAGCATAGGCCCGAGCACATTTCCGTCGAACTGCTGCAGGATGATGATAAAGATGACGAAAATCACGCAGCATACCGGGGAATCCATCAGGATGATGAGTGCCGATGGTATTGCTCCGATGTACGGTCCAAAGAACGGGATGATGTTCGTAACGCCGACGATCACAGCGATCAGGACCGCATTGTGCATGCCCATTGTAAGCTGCAGGATCAGGCAGAAAATATAGCATATCACGCCGACGATCGCACTATCCAGGATCTTTCCGCTGAAGAATCCGACGAATGTATTATCAATAAACGCGAACTCATCTATTATTTTATCAGCAATTTCTTTTCTGAATACTGCATACACCAGCATCCTGGCCTGCCGGCCGAATGTCTCCTTGCCGAGCAGTATATAGATACAGACGATCACCCCTATGAGGAGGTTATACATCAGCCCGAAGAGAGAGCCAAATGCCTGTGTGATCCCGCCCAGAGCAGCCACAACATTATTTTTGATCCATTCCGGACCTTTCTCTTTCGCGTTATTAATGGCCTGATCGATATATTTCCCGATCTCAGGGTTGTCCTCCGTGAATTTAGTGACGATCTTTTCAAGTTCGGTAAGAGCTCCCGGGATCGACTGGGCAATAGACACCAGGCTTTCGATCAAAGCCGGGATGATCATTACCAGCAGGAGATACAGTATCAGAATGGCCCCGAACAGTACAAAAATCAAAGAGAGTGCTTTCACCAGCCCGGGCTTCTTGCCTTTGAAAACATTATTCGTCAGCTTTTCTCTCGTCCAGTTGTACGGTGTCTTGAGAAGGTATGCCATGACGCCGCCATAAACAAAAGTCTTCAGTATGGAGATGATCTTTTCGACTCCTCCGTTGACTCCGTCATAGCGGTAGATCAAGAAGAAAACGATGATCGAAAGCGAGAGCCCTATGAACAGCGGCATCGCTTTCCTGAATGAATCTTTGAAGAAGTCTCTCATAAAGTATTTCCTTTCAGATTTTCTATTACAGTTATATCATGAAAACCGGATGTATACAATCAGGTATTCATAAAGGGAAAGTCTATGACCCCGTAAAGATATATGTGCTATAATAATAGCAGTCACAACGACAATTTAATAAGAGAGGGGAAATAAAATGGCTTGTTTTCTTGTATCAGCTGCAGAAGCAGCAGTTGTAACAGTCGCCGGAAAGGTGATTGAAAAAAAGGAAGAAAATCCTGAGAAAACAGAGATCCAATCCGAGGAAGGCACCATTGAATCTACAGCCAGGATCCCGTTTTCAAGAAAGTTGAAATGGCTCAGCAATATGCTCTGGGGAGGCTCTGCTCTCCTGGCATTCGAGCATCTGTGGCACGGTGAGATAGTACCGTGGTTCCCGTTCCTTACAGCAGCAAGAGGCCCTGCCGACACTGCAGAGATGCTGCATGAAATGGCGACTGTGGGCGTAGGCATGGCCGCGCTCGTTACGGCCGTCTGGCTCGGGATGGTCGGAGTGTCGGCTGTTATAGAAAAAAGAGCACAGAAAGAAGATGCGCAGGCTCTACCTGCAGAGGAATAGACAGAGGTGGCATCATGACGTTACTTACAACAGTATTTGCTGCAATTATCAGTACTGTCGTCTGGTATATGAACGCCCCTGAAAGCAAAATGAAAGTCGGCACACTGTGCCTCATGTACTGGGGCGCGTCGCTTATGTGGCTCGTCGACGCCATATTCGAGTATGCAGAGCTCAAGGCAGCATATTTCACACCGGCGCCTGCCGACATGCTGAATGATCTGTTCCTCGGGCTTTCTGTCGTCGCGCTCGGCCTGGTCATCTGGCTGGTCATTCTTCTGATCAAAGACCCGAAGGGTGTCATCAAAACAATGTTGCTGAAAAAGAAATAGCAGGAGCCAGGGGAAGCCGATATGAAAACAGAGGTAAGACAGATCCTTGAAGACGTGCAGGAAGGCAGGCTCTCGGCAGACGAGGCTCTGCTGAAGCTTAAGATGTCGCCTTACGAGGATATAGGGTATGCAAAGATAGATACGCACCGCAGGATACGCCAGGGATTCCCGGAAGTGATATACGGAGCGGGAAAGACACCGGAGCAGATCCGGGGGATCGTGAAAGCGATGCAGGATAAGGGACAGGACAGGATCCTTATCACGCGGCTGTCTGAAGAGGCTTCCCATGAGCTTGAAAAGGCTGGTTTTAAGTATTATCCCGAAGCTAAGATCGGGATATATGGCGGGATACCGGAAGCAGATGGGATAGGCAGGATAGTCATAGCGACAGGAGGCACCAGTGATATCCCTGTTGCTGAGGAAGCAGCGCTCACTGCTGAGTGCTTCGGTAATGAGGTGGTTCGCCTGTATGATGTCGGAGTAGCCGGCATGCACCGCCTGCTGTCACACATGGACGAGATAATGAGTGCATCTGTGATCATTACGATCGCAGGGATGGAAGGCGCTCTTGCCAGCGTGATCGGAGGCCTTGCCGACTGTCCTGTGATCGCTGTCCCGACGAGTGTGGGATACGGAGCGTCTTTCAACGGACTTTCCGCTCTTCTTTCTATGCTGAATTCATGCGCGAGCGGAGTATCAGTAGTGAATATAGATAACGGATATGGAGCCGGCTACATGGCTGGTCTTATTAATCATATGGAGGTCAGGAAATGAAGACTCTTTACCTGGACTGCGGTATGGGCGCGGCAGGAGATATGCTTACAGCGGCTTTGCTTGAGCTTCTGCCGGAGCCTGACAGATTTGTCGACAGGCTGAATTCCCTGGGTATCCCCGGAGTTGAGTATATAAGGGAAAAGACAGAAAAGTGCGGGATCACAGGCACTCATATGTCAGTTAAGGTGCACGGTGAGGAAGAAGATGATGTTCTGCATGAGCAC
>CAZBFD010000058.1:0-2183 GCA_964491055.1 uncultured Eubacterium sp. | reverse complement strand
CATGAGCACGACCACGAGCACGAGCATGGTGAGGAGCATCACTGCGGGCATCATCATGATCATGAGCATGAACACGAGCATGATCATGACCACGGAGAGCACCATCATCACCATAATAATATGGCAGGTATCCGCCACATCATAACGGAGCACATGACGCTGCCGCCGGATATTGCTGATGACGTCCTGAATGTTTACTCACTTATAGCGGAGGCGGAGAGCCATGCTCACGGGATCCCGGTAAGCGATATACATTTCCATGAGGTGGGGACTATGGATGCAGTCGCAGACATAATAGCAGTATGCCTCCTTATGAAAGAGATCGCACCGGACGAAGTCGTCGTTTCTCCTGTACACGTCGGGAGCGGCCAGGTCGAGTGTGCTCATGGGATCCTTCCTGTTCCGGCGCCGGCTACAGCCTTTATACTTAAGGGCGTTCCGATATACGGAGGGAAGATCAAGGGAGAGCTCTGCACCCCGACAGGAGCTGCTCTGCTGAAATATTATGCTACACGCTTTGGAGATATGCCTGCCATGAAAGTACAGTCGATCGGATACGGCATGGGCAGGAAAGATTTTGATGCGGCAAACTGCGTCAGGGCTTTGCTCGGTGAGACGTCAGACAGGACAGATACAGTGAGCGAGCTGTCATGCAATGTGGACGACATGACAGCCGAGGAGGTCGGATTTGCGATGGACCGGTTCTTCGAAGGCGGGGCTAATGAGGTCTACACAGTTCCCGTAGGGATGAAGAAAGACCGGCCCGGCACACTGATCCGCGTGATGTGTGACCCGGAGAATGTAGAAGGTATGGTAAAGCTCATCTATAAATACACCACGACGATCGGAGTGCGCGAGACCATTACCAGGAGATTCATTCTTGACAGGAAGATAGAGACCGAGAAGACGGAATACGGAGATGTGCGAGTCAAGTCTTCATCAGGATATGGGGTCACGCGGAAGAAATATGAATACGACGACGTCGCCCGCATTGCGAAAGAAAAAAATATGTCTATCGCTGAAGTCAGGAAACTGATCGAGGGATGATCATGGATGAGCTCCATCAGAAGAAAGAAAAGCTGGAAGAATATCTTGCGGGACTGGGCAGCGTCGCAGTGGCTTTTTCGGCCGGAGTCGACTCTACATTCCTGCTGAAGGCCGCACATAATGTGCTCGGTGATAAAGCCATAGCCGTAACAGCAAAGCCGCATTCATTTCCGGACAGGGAGCTTGATGAAGCCAGGGATTTCTGTGAGTCAGAAGGGATCAGGCATATTATTGTGGAGGTAGACGAGCTTTCCATCGAGGGATTCAGGGACAATCCGCCGGATCGCTGCTACCTGTGCAAGCGTGAGCTTTTCGCCAGGATGATGAAAGCGGCTGCGGAACTCGGGATCAGTAATGTTGCGGACGGTTCCAATTTGGATGATACAGGTGACTACCGTCCCGGCCTTAGAGCACTTTCCGAGCTAGGAGTTAAGAGCCCGCTCCGTGAAGCCGGGCTGTATAAGGCTGACATCCGCGAGCTGTCCAGAGAGCTCGGCCTTTCGACATGGGACAAGCCGTCCTATGCCTGCCTCTCCACCCGCTTCCCTTATGGGGAAACGATCACGGAAGAGAAGCTCCACATGATCGACATGGCAGAACAGAGACTCATCGAACTGGGCTTTGATCAGGTGAGAGTGAGGATCCACGGAGATATCGCAAGGATAGAGATAGAACCATCAGAGTTTGAGAAGATCATACAGCAAGAGACAGCATCATCTCTGAACTCGTATCTGCAGGAACTGGGCTTCCAGTATGTGACACTGGACCTCGGCGGATATGTGATGGGAAATATGAACAAAGCGTTATAAAATAGAACATGCGTTCTTGACGCCCGGAGCTTCTTGTGATATTATGAAAATGTAGTTGGGAATAGTGAAACAGCTCATCAACTAAAGAGAATTTGATAGTTAGGTCTTTTCCGGCCGGGCCCCGTCGCTGGCATCAGAGCGTCAGGATATACGTGATTTTAGGCACGTTATCCTGACGCTTTTTTAGAAGAATGGAAGTGGGATGAAATGTTTTTAATTGTGGATGGAGATAATGCTCCAGGAGAAAATGTTAGTAAAATCAATGAGCTTGAAGAAAGGGACAAAGTGATCGTGTATTATGCTTCAAACAACAAATATTTTCTGAAT
>CAZBFD010000057.1:0-9651 GCA_964491055.1 uncultured Eubacterium sp. | reverse complement strand
AAGGATTTCCAGGTCCCTGGATTCAGAAAGGGCAAGGTCCCGAGAAAGATCCTCGAGGCTCATTACGGTGAGGGACTGTTCTTTGAGGATGCCATAAATGAGCTTTTCGGAATGAACTATTCTCAGGCTATCAAGGACAATGACCTGGATGTCATCGACAATCCTAAGGTAGACTTCGGCGAGATCGGACAGGGCAAGCCTCTTACGATGGATATCACTGTCGCTCTTTCTCCTGTAGTAGATGTAAAGGAATATAAGGGTCTCAAGGTCGATCAGGTGAAGGAAGAGGTTACTGACGAGGAAGTTGACGCTGAGATCGAGACCCTCAGAAAGAGGAACGCGAGGAACGTCGTAGTCGAGAGAGAAGCAAAAGACGGAGATACGGTGAACTTTGACTATTCCGGATTCATCGGCGATGAGCAGTTCGAAGGCGGAACAGCAGAGAAACAGGACCTCAAGATCGGTTCCGGAGCTTTTATTCCTGGATTTGAAGACCAGATCAAGGGAAAGAAGGCAGGTGAGGAATTTGATGTAAATGTCACATTCCCTGATGACTATGGTGTTGAGAAGCTTGCAGGGAAAGAGGCCGTTTTCCACTGCAAGCTCCATGAAGTAAGAGAAGAGCAGCTCCCTGACGTTGACGATGACTTTGCCGCGGACGTGAGCGAATACGACACACTCAAGGAGCTTAAGAAGCACACTAAGGAAGACCTTCAGAAGAAGAAGGACGACCAGCATAAAGAAGACGCAAAGAACGACCTGGTAGACAAGCTGTATAAAGAAAACAAGTTCGACATTCCTGACGTCATGGTCGAAGAAGAGATCACAAACGGCGTGAACGAGCTCGACCAGCAGCTTAAGTATCAGGGAATGAGCATCGACATGTACCTCAAGTATCTTGGGAAAGACATGAATGCTCTCCGTTCGGAGATGAAGGAAGACGCGCGTGAGAAGGTCGCAAAGAGGATCCTCCTCAAGTCGATCGCGGATGCTGAGAAGATCGAGGTCTCTGACGATGATCTCCAGGCTGAGCTCCAGAGGCTTGCTGACATGTACGGACTTGATGTTGCAAAGGTAAGAGAGAACATCGGCGAAGGCAATATGGGCATCGTCAAGGGCGATATCAAACTTAAGAAGGCAATGGACCTTGTGTACGACAACGCGAAGGTGAAGTCCGTGAAGCCGCCTAAGAAGGATGAGAAGAAGGACGAGGAGTCTGCTGAAGCTGCTGCGGACAAGGCAGTAGAAGAAGCTGCGCCGGAAGAACCGGAAGAAGCTCCGGCTAAGGAAGAAGCTCCTGCTAAAGAAGCGGCTCCGAAGAGAAGGGGCGGAAAGGGAGCAGGCACAAAATAGTCCTGCATTGTTATCGTTTCAGACAGCGCCGCATTGCTCTCCGGGTGTTTTACCGGTGAGGCGGCGCTCTTTACACAAAAGGAGAAAAAGAATATGTTCAGTATTCCTTATGTTATCGAGCAGACCGGGGCCGGCGAAAGGTCGTATGACATTTACTCAAGGCTTCTTAAGGACAGGGTCATAATGCTGTCAGACCAGATCGACGACGCTGTTGCTAGCGTAGTCACGGCTGAGCTTCTGTTTCTGGAGGCTGACGATCCTGAGAAGGACATAAATATTTATATCAACAGCCCTGGAGGGTCTGTTTCGGCAGGTCTTGCGATCTACGACACGATGAATTACATCAAGCCGGATGTCTCGACGATCTGCATCGGGCTCGGCGCGAGCATGGGAGCGTTCCTGCTCTCATCAGGGGCAAAGGGAAAGCGCTATGCTCTTCCTAATGCGGAGATCATGATCCACCAGCCTCTCGGAGGGTTCCAGGGACAGGCTTCAGACATACAGATCCACGCGGAGAACATCCTTAAGACAAAGGAGAAACTTAATGAGATCCTTGCAAAGAATACCGGGCAGGATCTTGAGACTATCATAAAGGATACAGACAGGGACAACTTCATGACTGCTGAGCAGGCCAGGGAGTACGGCCTGATAGACAGAGTCATAGCTGCAAGAGAGGAAGAAAAATAATGTCAGATAAATTCGATCAGGGCGAGCAGGAATTCAGGTGCTCGTTCTGTGGAAAGCCGCAGAGCCAGGTGAGAAGGCTCATCGCAGGTCCGGGCGTTTACATCTGCGATGAGTGCGTAAAGATGGTGAGCGACATCATAAAAGAAGAACTGAAGGACGACAGCGGCGAACTGGATTTTGATAAAGATGAATTCGACTCGGACGGAAAGATCCCAAGGCCGAAAGAGATCTATGACACGCTGTGCGACTACGTGATCGGGCAGGACGACGCGAAGAAAGCGCTCTCTGTCGCGGTCTATAACCACTACAAGAGAATAAATGAGCTGGACTCTGCGGATAACGACGTGGAGCTCCAGAAGAGCAACATCGTCATGATCGGGCCTACAGGATCAGGAAAGACTCTGCTTGCGCAGACGCTCGCGAAGATCCTTGACGTACCGTTCGCTATCGCTGACGCGACTGCGCTTACCGAAGCCGGATACGTAGGTGAGGACGTGGAGAACATCCTGCTCAGGCTCCTACAGGCTGCCGACTGGGATGTCGAGCGTGCACAGAAGGGAATAATCTACGTAGACGAGATAGATAAGATATCAAGGAAGAGCGAGAACGTTTCGATCACGCGCGACGTGAGCGGTGAGGGCGTGCAGCAGGCGCTGCTTAAGATCCTCGAGGGAACTATCGCGAATGTTCCTCCTCAGGGCGGGCGCAAGCATCCGCACCAGGAGTTCATCCAGATGGATACGACGAATATCCTGTTCATCTGCGGGGGAGCGTTCGATGGGCTTTCGACGATCGTAAAGAGGCGTATCGGCGAGAAGGTGATCGGCTTCAACTCGAACGTCAGCCACCAGAAGGTGGACGAGGACTACGTCCTTAAGAGGGTGGAGTCAGAAGACCTGATGAAGTACGGGATCATACCCGAGCTCATCGGAAGGCTCCCGGTCATCGTTACGCTTTCAATGCTTACTGAGGACGCGCTTGTAAGCATCATGACAGAACCGAAGAACGCGCTCGTAAAGCAGTATAAGAAACTGTTTGAGCTCGACGGGGTGGAGCTCGAGATAGAAGAAGGCGCGATCAGGGCTATAGCGAGAAAGGCTATCGCGAGGAAGACTGGAGCAAGAGGCCTTCGTACGATCTTCGAGAAGACGATGACGGATATCATGTTCGAGATCCCTTCGCGTGAAGACATCACGAAGTGCATAGTCACAGAAGATACGGTGGTGAATGAGACAGAGCCGAAGCTCGTCTTGAGAGAGTCTGCTGCAATGAAGCAGAAAAAGAATAAAGAAGAGGACGAAAGCGAAGCAGACGCGTAGCAGAGTCCATATAAAGCAACGAAAGCTGGGCGTATGCTCAGCTTGAGTTATCTGGTGCGGATTGTATCCGCAAGCGAGCATGCTCGCAGAATGGAGTGAAATGGGAGAAGATAAGCTGGAAAAGCAGGAGAGATTCATAACTAACACCACGGACGATGTTCCGCAGGAGATGGGCAGCATGGAGGATAAGCAGCTCGACATGAGAGAAATACTTCCGTGCATCCCCTTAAGGGGCCTTTCTGTGTTCCCTCATACCGTGGTGCATTTTGACATAGGTAGGGAAATGTCTATCCGCGCGCTCGAGCACGCGATGGCGACAGACAAGATCTTGTTCGTATCGTCTCAGAAAGACGAGAAAGTGATGATCCCGACTGTCGACGATCTGTACAACATCGGGACCGTGATCAGGGTCAAGCAGATGCTCAGGCTCCAGGGCGACGTGGTTCGTGTGCTCGTGGAGGGCATAACGCGCGCGATCGTGGATGAGTGCGTTTCAGAGACGAATTTCCTCTCAGTGTCCGTCTCAAGGCTTGAGGACGACGTGGATCCGGAGAAGTTCTCGATCGAGGACAAAGCCGAGCTGCGTGTGCTTTCAGAGGCGTTCACTGAGTACGCGGCGCTCACGCAGCAGATAACTGACGAGATCGTCGACAAGACACTCCGTGCAGAGCGTCCGGAGGTCATGGCTGACAGGATTGCGAACGAGCTTCTTGTTGAGGTGCCGAAAAAGCAGAAAGTGCTCGAGGCTTTGATATTCTCGGATAGGATCAAAGTCCTGAACAGCATCATCGCCGAGGAGAACGAGATCGCGGTGGTCGAGAAAAACCTTTCCGACAAGGTGAAGGAAGGCATGAACAAGTCACAGCGTGACTATTACCTCCGCGAGAAGGTGAGGGCGATCCAGAGCGAGCTCGGCTATGAGGACGACCCGACCGAGGAGACCCAGGAGATGCTCGAGAAGCTTGACAAGCTCAAGCTCAGCAAGAAGACCGACGAGAAGGTCCGCAAGGAGATCGACAAATTCTCCAAGATGCAGCCTTCATCCGCTGAGAGCGCGGTGATCCGGAACTACGTCGAGACTATCCTCGACCTTCCGTGGCATAAATCATCAAAAGTAAACAACGACCTCAAGAAGGCTGAGGAGATCCTGAACGAGGACCATTACGGCCTTGAGGATGTAAAAGAGCGCGTGCTCGAGTATCTTGCCGTGACCCATCTGTCAAAATCGATCCGCGGTCCGATCCTCTGCCTGGTAGGTCCTCCTGGAGTCGGCAAAACGTCCATCGCGAGGTCGATCGCCCGTGCGACAGGGCGTGAGTTCGTCAGGATGTCTCTAGGCGGGATCATGGATGAGGCTGAGATAAGAGGCCACAGGCGCACATATATCGGTGCTATCCCTGGACGCGTGATCAGCAACATCAGGACGGCAGGAAAGAACAATCCGCTGTTCCTGTTTGATGAGATAGATAAGCTCGGGCATGATTTCAGAGGAGACCCGGCATCGGCGCTTCTCGAGGTGCTTGACCCGGAGCAGAACTCAACATTTACAGACAGCTTCCTGGAAGTCCCGTTCGACCTGTCTAAGGTCATGTTCCTTACTACAGCGAACAATGCGGACACGATCCCGGAGCCGCTCCTGGACAGGATGGAACTGATCGAGGTACCGGGCTATATCGAGCAGGATAAAGTCAAGATCGCACAGAAATACCTGATACCGAAGCAGATAAAGGAGAACGGCCTCTCTGAGAAGAACATCGTGATCACGGAGAAAGCTCTCCACGACCTCATCAACTACTACACGCGCGAATCAGGCGTCCGTAACCTTGAGCGGGAGATAGCGAACCTCTGCAGAAAAGTAGCGAAACAGGTAGTTATAAACGGAAAAGACAAGTGCTATACGATAACACCGAAGAGCCTTGAAAAGTATCTGGGAAAGCACCGCTTCCACTATGATACCGTGGAAGGGGAGAACAAGATCGGTGTTACCACAGGGCTGGCGTGGACAGCTGTCGGCGGAGTAACGCTCCAGATAGAGACAGCAGTACTTCCTGGAACAGGCAAGGTAGAGCTTACAGGTAAGCTCGGCGACGTGATGCAGGAGTCCGCAAGGACAGGAATAAGCTACATCAGGTCAGTTGCGGATAAATATGGAATAGATCCAGATTTCTATAAGGATAAGGACCTTCACATCCATATACCTGAGGGTGCCGTCCCTAAGGACGGGCCGTCAGCCGGTGTGACCATGTGCACAGCCGTCATATCAGCACTGTCAGGACGCCCGGTAAGGCGTGAAGTCGCGATGACAGGGGAGATAACTCTCCGCGGCGATGTGCTGCCTGTTGGCGGGATCCGAGAGAAAGTGCTCGCCGCACACAGAGCAGGGATCAAGAAAGTGCTCCTTCCGCGCGACAATGAAGTCGACATAGAAGAACTGCCGGCACAGGTAAGGCACAAGATGGAGTTCGTGCTCCTGGACAATATAGACCAGGCACTCGACGAAGCGCTGGTGCAGGAGTAGCTCAGATCCGCGAAAGGTGCCGTTTGGAGGATAGTTGCTTTGATAATAAAGAACGCTGATATAAAGGCGCTTGCTGTGAAGCCGTCGCAGTATCCGCCGGAGGACAGGGTGGAGATCGCTTTTGCCGGACGGTCGAACGTCGGGAAGTCTTCGCTCCTCAACCTGATAACCGGTCGGAAGAATCTGGCGCGTGTAAGCGGGTCGCCGGGGAAAACGAGGACGATCAACTTTTTTGATGTGACCGGGAAGACTGACGAAGGTGATGTTGATTTCCGGATCGTCGATCTGCCGGGGTACGGCTACGCCAAGGTCTCCAAGAAAGAGACATCCGACTGGGGCCCGATGATGGAGACTTTTCTGGCGAAAAGGAAGAGCCTCAGAGTAGTGGTGCAGCTCGTGGACATCAGGATCGAGCCGACCGCGCAGGACAGGCAGATGTATGATTATCTCAGGCATTATGGCATGTCAGGCATCATCGTCGCGACCAAAGCTGACAAGATCAAAAGGTCACAGCTCGGAAAAAGTATGGCTGTTATCAGAAAAGCTCTTGACCTTACGGATGAAGATATTATAATACCTGTATCAGCACTGAAACGTGAGGGGCAGGATAAGCTGCTCGGCGTGATGGAAGATATCGTGAAAGGAGAATAAGCTATGGCGGAGCGCAGGGATGCAGATGGCCTGACGATAGGAAAAGTCCTTTACACTCAGGATCAGATCAGAGAAAGAGCTAAGGAGCTTGGGGCTGAGATAACCAAAGACTATGAAGGAAAGCAGCTTGTTGTGCTCGGAATGCTGAAGGGCGCGATACCATGGATGGCTGAGCTTATCAAATACATTGATCTGGACGTCAGGATCGACTTCATCGCAGCGTCAAGCTACGGCTCGGGGACGACGACGACCGGAGTGGTAAAGATCAAAAAAGACGTTGAGTTCGATATCTTCAAGAAGGATGTCCTCATCGTAGAAGACATCGTGGATACCGGCACTACTCTTGCGTTCATGCAGAAATACCTTGCCGAGAGGGGACCGGCAAGCGTAAAGATCTGCAGCATGCTCGACAAGCCTTCCAGGCGTACTGAGCACGGCGCGAAAGTGGATTATAAAGGGTTCACCGTAGATGACCTGTTCATCATAGGATATGGACTCGACTATGACGAGAAGTTCAGGAACCTACCATACATAAGCTACCTTGAGCCTGGCGACGTAGATAAACTTTAGAGAATAAAGAGACAAGTGGTCTTAAATATAAACTGAGCGGTACACAGCTGCCGCTCAGTTTTTTATATACTTAAAACCAGAAAGGTATATCTATACTGAACGCTGTACAGAAACGATTCAGGCCGATCATGGCACCCGCCGTTTGTAAGAACTGGAGCGCCAGGCTTAAGTTATTACCGCTCAGACACGATTTTATACCGCTTAGCACGATTTCATGCGCGGTAACTGCTTTTCCGCTATAATAATAAGCAATAGAGACAATGCTTTATATGAACGGAAGCAGGTATTATGAAGAAACACGTTAACGTCAGATTCGTACAGGAAGACAGACTAGATATCGGAGTTACTTTCTCCGCATCTGAGGAAGATGACGAGGTGAAGTCGCTCATGGAAAGCGTGGCTGATCCGCTGGCAGGCACTCTCATAGTGACCGGTATCGACGGATCAAAAGTCACACTTCCCGAGAACAGGATAATCAGCATATCGACAAGCGACAGACATCTTGTCATAGTTTCCGAGATCGGGCAGTATGAGATCAAAAGCTCACTCCAGGAGATGGAGGAAGCGCTCAATCCGAGAGCCTTTCTCCGCATCTCGAGGTATGAGATCATCAACCTGAACAAAGTCCGCAAGTTCGATTTTTCGATCTCCGGCACTCTGTGTATTGTAATGGAAAACGACAAAGAGGTATGGGCGTCCAGACGTTTCATACCGGTCATAAAAGGCAGACTGAGAGGAAAGGAGTGATGTGTCATGGCAGGTAGGATAGCAAAGCTGGCTGGTATCGGCTTCTTCATGGGTATGATGATCGGCGTGATCATGCTGCTGATAGTATCGTACGTACAGACCGGCGGAAAGACGCTGATATCGCAGTACCTTCTGGATATGGCCGGGAGCGAGGCAAACGCGCTTCTGCTTCAGATGGCGGCGTCAGGTGTCTATGGCGCTATATGTATGGCCGGCGTAGCTCTTTATGAAATAGAATCCTGGGGACTTCTGAAGACGCCGATAGTCCATTATCTGATATGTACAGTATCGTTTTGCCTGATTGGATCCATTATGGGATGGATCAGCCTGAACGCGGCGGACATCGGGATCGTCGCAGGAACTTTTGCTGTTGTCTACCTTATCATCTGGGTGATCATGTACAGGAGATACAGATCTGAGGTGGATGAGCTGAATGAAATGATCCGGACTGATGGAGCGGCTGAAGAGTACTGACAGGGAGGACGTTTTATGAGTAAACAATCACTAGATCATCAGGGTAAGGACCTGTCGCTGGTCAACTGCACAGTAAGCGGTCTTCTGGCACTGGTGCTGACCATACCACTTCACGAGTTCTTTCATTTTGCTACCGATCTTATCTATGGACGGGATGTGATATGGTTCTCGGCTGTGGCGGTCCAGTCAGGAGACAATATCGACCTCATGACGCTTTCGTCGTTCCACCGCATCATGCTCGCAGGAGGGAGCGCCTCTATAATCAACATCATAATCGGGCTGGTTTTGTTCGTTATTATCATTAATGTATCAATGGGACCGATGATGCGGATCTTCCTGACTCAGTATATGGGAATGCATCTAAGTGTCGGGTTCGGATACTTCATGATTGGCGGCATGTTCGGCGGATTCGGAGACTGGGGCAATGTGCTCGGACTGTTCGACGAGAGCACTGTAGTCATAATGCGGATCGTCCTGGCGGTAATAGGGAGCATCGGAGTTGTATTCACTTTCTTTGCCCTGAACTACATGTCGTATTACTTTATAAAAGACCCCGGCGATAAGAGCGAGCGCTTCTATGTCGCTCTCAGGCTGCATCTGATACCATTCATCGCGTCGTTTGCCTTTGCCGCGATAGTGGATATGAACTCGATACTCATGAAAGAAGGGTACGTGGACGCACATCCTATGTTCAACATTCTGGTGCGCTTCATGCTCATCGCGTTCTTCTGGGCATTCATGTTCACTTGGGTCATGGTCAAGCCGCCGAAGAAGAGCCGCTTCCTGTATCCGCTCGTAATGGAGCCGCAGGTGGTGCTCTGGGTCGTCACAGCGATCCTGCTGGCGATCGATCTCTTCGTGCTGGCACCGGGGATACGGATAAGCTAGTTATCAACCATCGAATGAGATGTTCAATATCCATCGAATGAGATGGTCAATATATAAGAATATTAGAATTACAGGAGGTTTAAGATTATGGATATGAAGCGCTGGATACCGGTAATCTCGATTGCATCACTTGTGCTTTTCTTTGTATGGGGCTGGCTGGAAGGAACATATGCACATGCCTGGATATCATTCATTATCGCGGGACTTGCCATGGCGGTGCTGAGAGCACTGGACAAGAAATAAGGATGAAAAGTATTGATATAAATCATTTATCTGAGGAGGAATAAAATGATGAAGAAATCAAGGATCTTACTGTTGATGCTTATTGTTGCGTCGGTATTTGCGTTGGTGCCCGCGATAGTAAGCGCGGCAGCAAAGCCGAAACTTAATGTGACAAAAGTCACTATCCCGGTCAAAACGGGCAAATACAACAACCATATGATA
>CAZBFD010000056.1:1219-9742 GCA_964491055.1 uncultured Eubacterium sp. | reverse complement strand
TACATATTTGTATTAGTCGTGTCAACATAAAGTCACTTTACATAGGCTAAGCATTTAAGTTTTCGTCAATACAACAGCAAACAATGTTCTTTAAGCAGATAAGATATACTATATATGCTAAGATATTGAGGTCGGAAAGGCTCCCGACACACCCTTTAATGGGTACCTGAGATGCAGGATACGCCGCCCTGCCGATATCTTTCATGAAAGCCGAATGGTTTAAACCGTTCGGCTTTCTTTTTGTCTCCCCGGCGAGCATGCTCACGCTGCAATCGTCCCAAAAAGAGACCGGCCTGATTGTTCAGACCGGTCTGCTTATTATTTTACACTATTCTTACACCCGTTTTTCTCCCATCACCAGATGGTGGTCTAATCCGGTCGAAGGCTGTATCACGTTGAGTGAGTACTGGGCGTCTCCTGTATCTGATGGCTTGCCGTATGAGATGTATACTCCCGCATTCGACACCTTGAGGAGCTTGTCTTTCGTGAGTGCATCTCTTACGCTGACTCTCGCATCTGGGGAAACGGATTCCACAAGCTCTTTCTGTATGTCCTCGAAGAAGTCTGTCCCGCGAGGCCTGATCTTAAGCTCGCCCTGCGGCCCTGAGTAGAATTCCATGTAGCAGCCGGTCTCTGTATCCACATAGTATATGCTCTCGTAATCATATGTCAAAGCCTTGGAGATACTGAGCCTGTTCTTTACGCCAAAGTCTTCAGGCACGGCCTCATTCTTCCTTGTCTCAAGGAATCTGTTGAATTCCTCAGGAGGTACAGGCCTTGAGAAGAAGTATCCCTGTATCAGGTCGCACCCGAGTGCCTTGAGCACCAGGACTTCTTCCTCTGTTTCCACGCCCTCTGCAATGACCGGAACATGGAGATAATCTGCGATGTCTATAACGAGCTCGATCATCTTCACGTCTCTGTTTTCACCGAAGGCATTATTTATGAAGCTCATGTCAAGCTTGAGGGCATCCACAGGAAGCTTTGACAGTATGCCGAGCGATGAGTATCCTGTACCGAAATCATCCATCTCGATACGGAATCCCATCTCCATTCCGCCGAGCTCTTTTGCCGTGTCTATGATCTGCTCCGATTCACTTGTATATGCTGATTCAGTGACCTCCAGGATGATGTCGTCCGTAGTGAGCTTGTACTCATCCAGTATGCTCCTGAACACACTTTTCAGGTCCGGCGTCATCATATCCACTCTGCTCATATTGACCGAGATAGGAACAGAGAATCCGACTTTATCCTTCCAGCTTCTTATCTGCCTTGCAACTTCCGTCCAGACGTATTTATCAAGCTCAAGGATCATCCCTGATTCTTCAAGCATAGGAATGAACACCTTAGGGCCTATCATTCCAAGCTCAGGATGGTTCCACCTTACCAGAGCCTCCGCGCTCGCGAGGATCGGCTTGTCATGCCGAATATCAAACTTAGGCTGATAGTATACCGTGAAGCAGCCCTGCTTAAGCGATGATCTGAAGTCTCTGAGCAGCCTGTCTCGGTACATTGCAGACTCCTGCATCTTGGCGTTGTATATGCCGATCGGCACTGCATGCCCTGATCTCACCAGGTCAGCCGCCATCTTGGCGCGGTCGAACCTTCTGTCGATATCCAGCGACTTGTCTACTTCAGGATATACGCCGACCCTGAGGCTTACCTGCCCGTCTGCGCTTCCTTCTCCTTCAGAAAGCGCGTCTGTGATCTTGTCAAGTATATCCTTGTAGTCTTCCCTGTGCGGGCAGTAGAGCAGGAACGTATCGATCCCCTGCCTGCTCCCGACTCCGCCGACTTCCCTTGCAGTCTTTTTGATCTGCTCGCCGAGCCTCCTCAGGATATTGTCCGCATACTCTCTTCCATACCTTTCGTTGACCATCCTGAACTGGTTCAGGTTGAACACGACGGCGTCCATCGCCATGTCAGGATAATGCGTGTCGTACATCGTCACGAATTTGTTGAAGTAATCTATGTTGTAAAGCTTTGTCAGGCTGTCTCTTTCCGTTGACTTCACTATCTCGCGGTTCTGAGTGAATTCGAGGACCCTGCTGACCCTGGCTTTGATGATCTCAGGATCCGGATACGGCTTAGGAATGAAGTCCGCCGCTCCGAAGTGCAGACATTCGATCTCCGACTCCTGATCCGCCGTGAACACGAGCACCGGGATACCGCTCATGTCGGCATCACTCTTCATGATCTTCAGGACTTCCCTGCCGTTCATCCTCGGCATCATGACATCGAGCATCATCAGGTCGAGCTCCGGTACTTCCTTTACTTTCTCCAGAGCTTCAACTCCGTCCGCTGCATAGATGATGTCGTAATCCTTCTCCAGAGTGTTGCCGAGGATGAGACGGTTGATCTCCTCATCGTCCACGATCAAAATCTTCTTGCGCACGTTCAGGATATCCGGCGTCTCACTGTTGTTCTTCTTTTCCTCTTCTTCCGGCTGCTCGTCACGCGTTATCGATCCGAAGCCTTTGAGGAGCTGCTTCTCTTCATACATGAGGTTGTCAGCGCGCTCGAATACAGCGTTGAAGCTTGGATCGCTCCCCTTCTCATAATCCGAGATACCGCCGGACACCACGACCTCATTGGAATTGATATGCTCGATCGAGCGGTCGTGGAGCAGCTTCATGAGCTCTTTACGCATCGTGAAGTCGCGGCCGGTCATGATGACCACGAACTCGTCACCGCCGATACGGTACACCGGGCTGTGCTGGAATATGTCTCCTACCATCCTGCTCGCGCTGATGATATACTCGTCTCCCGCCTTATGCCCGAGCGTATCGTTCACGTGCTTGAGCCCGTTGACGTCGCACACGACGACAGCGAACTCGCCGGCCTCGCCGGCCGGTATCAGCTCATTATACTTATTCTCTTCCAGGATGAATGCATGCTTGCTCTTGACGTGGGTCATAGGGTCGATCGTAAGGATCCGCTCGTTCTCCTCTGAGCGTTTCTTCATGAACGCGTAGTTCGTGAACATCATGATCAGAGCGAATGCGAACATACCTATCGCCATGATGCTGGTCCTGGTATTGGCATTCTGTAACATCTGCATCTGGTTCTCGATGAACTCCTCATCCATCTTGCTCGCGGCATCGCCCTGGCTGAGATAGTATTCACGGACATTCATGAGCATCGTATTATTGGACTCGAACATGGACTGGCGCATCCAGATGAGGGATACCAGGAGTACCAGCACCAGGAATACAGTCCAGACTATGAGAGAATCTCCATAGCGCTTCTTCTTGTCATGCCCGATTATGTACCTGAAATACAGGAATCCAAGGATGCTCCATACTATGAACAGGAAGTATGTCTCTCTGTCCATGGATCCTGTTGTGACCAGGTTAGGAAGCAGCATGTACATACCGAATAACACCATCAGGATGAATCCGAGTGCACCTGTTATCTTCTCTATCTTGTCTTCCCTGTTTATCGCTATGCTTCTGGCCGCGACAGAAACATACCCATATATCAGGACAGCACATATCGTCGTAACGTCCACGATCCATCCGATGGCTGTCCTTCCCACGAACAAGATCGCGACGGAAAGTACCGCGATAAGCCATATCGCATTGCCAGGCGTCCCGTTTTTGTTTATTACAGCAAAGCGCCTGGGCAGAAGATCCGCTTTAGCCATGGAATAGAAAAGGCGTGAAAGTGCTGTGGCATTTCCGATAAGACTGGTTATTACCAGCGCCATGAGAGACGCCATGAGGATCCAGATCCCCATGTCTCCCAGATAGTAGCCTGCAGCATAGAACGGCGGAAGTGCCTCGATCCCGGAGAGATTGCCTATGTCTCTTATGTACTCGAGCCATGACCCGTATCTCTCAGGATATGCTGTGACTGAAAGAAGAATGACAAGTATATAAAGTGCCGTGGTTATTGATAAGGCGATAACGAATAGCTTGAAGATGCCGGTCTTCTTGAATGAGAACTCTTCAGTCTCATGTGATATGCTCTCGAACCCGATGAACGCCCACGGCGATATCACGGCTATATTGAATATCTGCTTGATCACGCTGGCGTCAGGGGTGAATGACGGCGCCAGTCCTCCTTTGTTGCTGAAAAGGGCAGCAAGAGACACTATGACGATCCCTGCCGTGAACACGAACATAAGCCCGATCATAGCATATATCGAAGCTTTTTTACTCCGGACAAGAAGAAATCCGACCAGGATAATCACTAGTATAGTGACGACAGACTCGAGCAGATACACATCATACCCGAACAGTGTATACAGCTTTCCGATCTCCAGAGCTCCGCCGAGGAAGTACCTGGTGAACAGCGGTATGGATGACGCGTTGGCCCACAGGATAGCAATGTATGTCAGTATCAGGAACCACGCCGCGAGGAAACCGTGGTCATATCCGAATATTTTTGTGGTGTATGTGAACACACCTCCGGAATCCGGGTATATCTGCATTAAGTAGCTGTAGTTTCTCGCTATGACGAGCATGACAAGAGCACCGATGACAAGCCCTGCCACGCTCCCTGCAGGCCCCGCCTGGGCCAGATAGGTTTTGCTGGTCACAACGAGCGATCCCCAGCCTATCGCAGTGCCGACTGCGAAGGCGAGAGCTCCGAGGAACGGAATACCAGGTGTGAGAACTTTGTTTTCAGACGTTTCCATAGTACCCTCCCAATTTTATACATATAATTACAATTAATTACCATAAATTATCAAAATCATATTACTACTACAAAGAAAGAAATTCAATAAAATAAGAGGTGGCTGATGCCACCTCTTGTCTTCAGTTTGATTGATCAGATACTCTGGCTGAAATGGATGCGTGTCCGCGATCGTTTCTCTGCCTTCACATCATTTCTTCCTGTACTTTATCTTGTAATAGATCAGCGCCAGTGATATGCAGAGGACCGCTATGATCGCGAACCAGATCACGATCGTGGAAACGCTCTGCTCTCGCACTTTCAGGAAGAAGTACGGACCGTCGAGCAGGCCCAGAGCATTCAGCACCAGGCAGATCACTCCGTATGCCAGCGTGACCGCCGCAGGATAAAAGGCCACCTTTATCGGAAGCTTTTCCGTATCTTCGAGGAAGAGCAGCGAGATCACAGAGAGCAGCGGCCCTATGAAATGATTTATCGGCGCCACATTCTCGAGGAAGTAATAAGCAAAACCCTCCTGAGGCGCGAGCACGAATGCGGCTATGATGAAAGTCACAGTAAGCCCGACGGCACTTATGAAGTGAAGCACCGTTACATAGTGCGGGAGCTTCTTACCTTTGGCATAATAATACAGCACAAGAGACGACACGATAAGCTGCAGCACATTGCTGTCGACCGTATACCACTTGAACGTCTCCGCGCCAAAAGAATATATGTCGTGAATGAAAGCAATTAGCTCAAGCACGACAAGTATCGCGTTTACTATTATGGCTGGTCTGTTTTTCACTGATAGATACTTCCTGATCGTTCAATATGGTTACCGGTTTGTTCTTCACCGGCGGCCGCTGTCTTTACGTTACCTACGGTTACCAGCCGGTTCCAAAGTTTTTGATGGTGTATGTGCCGTCATCAGCAGGCTCGAGCACCCCGACACCAGACTTATTCACGACCCAGCCGCTTTCTTCATCAAGCTCACCGTTTGCGACCAGAAGCTCATTTATATCCACATCTCCTGCCGGGTGGATATCATAGCTTACTTCGAAAGCGACCTCGTCAAGACTCAGATTGTCCTGCTTCAGGACTTCATTTTCCTGCTCGTCTTCTGCTGTGTAGATCTTATCCACTCTGATCCTCATGTCATCGATCTTATCCCCGTAAGCTTCCTCAAGCATTTTCTGCATGGCGATCGTTATCTGCTTCTCAGCCTCTTCAGCATTGTCCTTAAGCGGCATATTGCTGCCCGCAGTTCCTTCCTGCTCCTCCTTAGGCACGTCAGTCTCTTCAGCTGACTCTTCCTTAGCAGCTCCGCCGCATGCTGCAAGAGCAAATACCAGGCATACAGCCAGCATCATGCATAATAATTTCTTAATTGTGCTCATTTTCTCTTTCATAATCCTACCTCCTGATAACACAATAATTTCTTCCTTACTTGTCTTCCTTTTTGATGTGCTGGACCAGCTCGATGACAGGCTCTGCGTCCTTAACAATAAGCCGCGGTCCAAAAGATGTAATCTTCATTTCAGTCTCTCCTTAATACGCTGTGATTACACTATTATTATAACACATGTCCTACCAGATTCTGCACCTGTTCTCTGTTTTGCAATGCTGTGCCGGCGCCGACTGCTGACACGCATATCGCTCCGCAGGCGTTTGCGAAAGTCAGTGCTTCTCTGATGCTTTTCCCCTGTATGATCTCTGATGCGAAGCCTGCAAGGAAGTTGTCTCCTGCTCCGGTAGCGTCGACTGCGTCTATGTCATATGCCGGAAGCGATATCGTTTCTTCCTCGTATATCGATCCTTCTTCGTATTTTGATCCTTCTCCACTTTCAGACGCATCTCGCCCTTTAAAGAAGCAGCCTTTGCCGCCGAGCTTTATTATAACATTCTGCACGCCTTTACTAAGGAATATATCCGCTGCTTTGTCCGGGTCTTCTTCTCCAGTGCAGTATCTGGCCTCATCCTCATTCGGGGTGATGAAATCTATCAAAGGAAGAGAGCCTTTGATGTCATCGAGACTCAGCTTCCTGAAATTCGGCAGCTTGGTATCGGCAAATACAAAGGCCCCGTTCTGATGCGCCGCTTCTACTACCGCTCTCAGCACATCTGGATCGTCAAAAGGCGCCCTGAAAAGTGAGCCGAGCACTACTGCTTTTGCATCCGAAAAAGCCTCTGCATACTGCTCCGGATGGAAGTTGTATCTGTGCGCTTCATTCGTTATGGACTTCCGGCTTCCATCTTCCGCAACGAACATCGTGGTAACAGGCGTCGGATGTTCGTCAGACCTCACGATGCATGATGTGTCTACATTGTGCTCCGCAAGCTCGGCTTTGATCATGTCCCCGGCCTTGTCATTCCCGAGTGAGCAGAGTATCGCCGTCTCCATGCCAAGCTTCGCGGCGGCGATCGCACCGTTCACAGCCTCACCTCCGATATTGAGCGAGCAGCTCTCAGCCCTGAAGCCCGTCGCAGAAACAGGCTCAGGATCAAAACCTTTTATGATGGAATCTATTATCGCCGTCCCAATGAATACAATGTCATACCTGCTCATTTTCTATCTACCCCTGTCTGATATCCCAGATCGTTCGAACTATTGTCTGATATCCCGGATCGTCGGATCATCTCCTCCTGCCACTGAACTGATTGTAACAAATCACTGGTTATCGTGCCAGCAATTTGTTACAATTAGTTCGGCGGGCAGGATACGGATGGCCAACCTTTCCGATGCTGAACAGAGAGCATCAACCACATCCTATCCCCCGCTGTTTGTTGAAGACAGCCAACAGCATGATGCTTATAGTGGCCCTGATAATAAAGCTGCTCCTCATTCCGGTCCTTGCCCTCATGTTTATAGCGATGGAGTGGAAGATCACCTACAGGTACGGCTTTCTGTTCAACGCAGCCTATATAGCCCTTTTGGGGGATTCTTTTGCCGGGGTTATAGAATTTGTTGTCGGCTGCATACGGAGATGCTTGAAAGGCCGTGACAGCCACAGCATCGACGCAACAAGCAGTGACGAGGCGACGAGCAGCGATGATGAAACGCAACGTGTTAAAGAAAAGCACAGCAGCAAGAGCAAGCGCCGCCGCGACCAGAAGCTGATCGCTGTTATCAGCATCATCTCATGCATCGTGCTCACGACATATGGATTCATAAATTCCCAGCGCTACATCATGAAAATTCATGAATGGGAAGCCGATGGCCTGACAAAAGAGCATACCTTCGCATTCCTGGCTGACCTCCATACTGGGACGGCGCAGCCAATCGATTCTCTGCACGAGCTCTGCCGCCAGATAAATGCAGCGGACCCTGAGTTCGTCATACTTGGCGGCGATGTGACAGACGAGCTCACGTCATACGAAGACATGGTTTCGACCTATGAGATCCTTTCTGAGATCAAAGCCCCGACGTACTTTGTTTACGGCAACCACGACAGGCAGCCGAATGCGGCTCACTACAACGGCCGCACACATGATATATGCCATATATTTATAAAGGAGCTGACATGGTAAAAGATTCTTTGTACAAGATCCGGAAATTTATCAAAACATCGCTGATAATCCTGCTCGGAAATGCCATGAGTGCGTTCTCGCTGGCATGTTTTGCGCTGCCGTATAACATGGTGGTGTCCAGCCTGTCCGGCATAGGGCGGACCTTGAATCACCTGTTCGGATGGGACATCCCGGTGGTTGTCGGCGTCATAACTGTCATACTTTTTATCGCGGGCTTCATCGTCATCGGCAAAAGGTTCGCGCTTTCCATCGTGGTTGGCGCGTTCAGTTTTCCTGTGTTCCTGGCTTTGTTCCAGAACATGGAGCAGCTCCATCACCTTGTCGATGACCCGCTTCTCGCCGCGATCTGTGCCGGAGTCCTGGACGGAATCGGGA
>CAZBFD010000056.1:0-1119 GCA_964491055.1 uncultured Eubacterium sp. | reverse complement strand
GTCGATGACCCGCTTCTCGCCGCGATCTGTGCCGGAGTCCTGGACGGAATCGGGATCGGGATCATCGTACGGGCCGGCGGCGCCACAGGCGGGATCGACATCCCGTGCATAATGCTCAACAAATACACCGGCATCAAAGTCGGCACCGCCATGGCTGTGACTGACATCCTCATCTACCTGATGCAGCTTCCATTCACAAGCACAAACGGGATAATCCTCGGAATACTGTACGCCGGCATCTATTCCGTGATCATGAACCAGATAGCCGTCATGGGACAGGGAGGCGTGCAGCTTCTTGTTGTTTCAGATAAATACCGCGAGATAAGCGAAGAACTCCTGCACCAGGGGTTCGGGACTTCAATCATTCCGATAATCAGCGGATACCTCCAGGAAGAAAAACACATACTCATGTGCGTGTCCTCGACGAGATTCTGCGGCACAGTCAAAAGCACCGTGCTGGAAATAGACCCCGACGCCTTCATCACGATGACAAACGTGAACGAAGTGAACGGGAACGGATTCACAAAGATCTTCGCAGACCAGGATTATATAGAAGACGTGGAAAAGAGGAGCGCCGGAAAACCCGGCGACGAGAAAGTCTGATAGCTTCCGAAATATAGCCGCGCGTGGAGATTCTGACATGACTGGCAGGCGCCTACGCGTGGAGATTCTGATACAGCCCGGCGATAATCATAGACGTAGAGGTTTTGATAGAGATCAATAGACTTTCTTTATGCTGTCCGGCGAAATGGCGTTCACCTCACAGAACTCCTGCAGATCGTTCGGGGACTTCACAAGCATGAGCTCGCGGAGCTCGCCCGTGTGCCTGTCCTTCAGGCAGACCACCTCCTCACCATTACAGATACTGCAGCGCAGGATAACATCATAGTCACCGCCTGGAAGCTTCGGATATTCAGATTTACGCGAAAAGAAAGACATACCGCACCTCAGAAACAGTTTGTTTAACTGTAGTATACCACAAAAGAAGGTGCATAAGGCCAGTGGTGAGCGAGCACATTTTTCAACTATTCAGAGCAGTAGATAAACTGGGGTTTGGCGAAGCGCTGCATCTCGTTACCAAAACTATTTTTTTCTTCTTTTGGTGGCAGGATTTCTGGA
>CAZBFD010000055.1:0-9793 GCA_964491055.1 uncultured Eubacterium sp. | reverse complement strand
AATGTCGGAAACGGATCTGCTGGTTCAGCCGCATCTTCGGATGCGGCTTTTTCATGCGCACACGATTATCCTGTATGGGCATGAGCAGAATTTTGGATTATCATACAGAAGGACATAAGGATCAGGAGCAGTACAGATAATCTGAGTTGTTTCTTTATGCGATTTTTGGAATCGATTTTTCAAGGTACAAATTGGGTGTTTCGGATGAAAGCATGGCGGTCTCAGTCAGACCGGGTGCAACGGAGTTGATCCGGATCCCGTATTCGCCGTATGCCATCGCTTCAGCTTTGGTCAGCATGATCAGTCCTGCTTTTGCTGCTTCCATAACGGTGGCTCTGCCCATATCGTCACTGCCTCCAGTGACAAAAACTGTTTTCCCATCTAGTTTTTTGCTCATTTTGTAGATCCTTTCTCAATATAAGGTGCAAACGCTTATACTACATTGATTCTTGACACAATCTTGAACTACTGGTGCAATGACAAGTTCATTACATCAGGTTATAATATGGGTATACGAAATGAAGACAAGGAGGCGCGAAGATGGGGAAAGAGATTATACTGTTTGGAACGAGAGATCATTCTGTTACGCTTCAGGTGCCGGTCGAGAATGAGACTGTGTGGCTGAATAGGAATCAGATGGCAGAACTCTTTAATAGAGATGTGAAAACGATTGGCAAACATATTTCAAATGCTCTGAAGGAGGAGTTAGACAATTCAACTGTCGCAAAATTTGCGACAGTTCAAAAAGAAGGAGAAAGCGGCGAACCTGCTTTATTTCGTTACGAAGAACCATAGCTTTTCCGATGGCAATAAGCGGATCGCAGCGACGATGTTTCTGTACTTTCTTGATCGGAATAATGCGCTGTTTATTGACGGAGCGAAGCGTATCGATGATTACACCCTGGTCGCCCTTACTATAATGATAGCAGAATCCAAACCTGATGAAAAAGAAATGATGATCAAAGTCATCATGAACTGCATGGGCTAATCAATATGTAATACGTTAGATGTGAGGTGAAGGGGATAGATTATTCGTATTATTACGAGGAATAATGATGCTCCTCATGTGAGTATCGGTGCGCCTCATAAAATTTAGTCCAAAAAATCACATGAGGGGATTCGCAAACGGGGCATAATTGCAAAACGATTTTTACGTGTTCTCATTTTCTGTATGATCCTCTTTAACCGGTATGGTTTCTGAATGTCAAGGGACAGGCACAAACGCATAATTGTGTCTGCCTCGTACATTACGTAAAATAAAATCAGGAGAAGTAGTGTTATATATCACATTATGTGATTCCAATAGAGGAGGCAGTAAAATGTCCATGAGGTTATGTAATCATATGATTGCAAATGCATACAGAGGATGATATAATGTAGTCACGGGTAAAGGAGGTATAAACTATGGCTAGCGCATTAGTTCAATTCAGAACAGATGAAGCAGAAAAGATAGAGGCTGTTCAGATTTGTGAAAAGCTTGGTATGAATCTTCCGTCATACCTGAGGATGTGTATGTCAAGGCTTGTAAAAGAGCAGGGAGTGCCTTTTAGTATGAGTCTGGTTTCAGAAAAGGAAAATCCAGGTATTGCGGCTATGCGTAAAGCAAGTCAAATAGCAGCAGAAAGAGGAATATCAGATATGACTCTTGATGAGATCAACGAAGAAATTGCTGAAGCAAGAAAGTAGAGCGCAAATAATGAGATATTATGCTGTAAGAGCTACGTTTCACATCAGATCAAAAGCATCAATGAGAACTCAGTCACGGTCTATGATATGGTTGGCAACAGGGAGTTCGATATCGAAGCTGATACCGTAATCAATGCGCTTGGTAAAAAGCCGCTTGCAGAGCTTGAAGAACCGCTCAGGGCACAGTTCGGACAGTACTATGCAATTGGTGACGCAAGAGGGCGTTCGAACATTTGCACAGGAATCGAGCAGGGATTCATCACTGCTTTAAAGATCTAGGAGACAACTGAAGAAGTTGTTGTTTACAACATTATGTAAGAATACTACACACCAAAGAAGGCCGGTTCACAAATGAGCTGGTCTTTTTTAATTGCAACGGTTACGGTGATTCTCTGGAGCGTAATGTTTTCACTTTGATTATATGTAGCCCGCGTATGCTTATAGGATATACATATAACTGAGCATTATAATTATTAATTATTGCTTTTGCCCGAAAACGATGTATACTTTAATTACATATAAGTTTAATAGGTTAATAAGCTTCGCGGAGTTTTGATGAAGCAGCATAAGCAGAGGACTATCATGTGTGAGATATTCGGTATAACTTCGAAAAACAAAATACAGGCAGACTATATGCTGAATAAGTTTTTCTCTCACAGCGTTGAACATCAGCATGGCTGGGGAATCGCTATCTTTGATGGCTTTTCCGTATCTGTTGAACGGGAACCTGTCAGAGCGATTGACAGCGTGTATCTGAAAAACAGACTGACAGGCGATTTCCTGGTAGATAAAATGATGGCTCACATCAGAAGAGCTACTTCCGGACTTGCAGAGTACAACAACACCCATCCTTTCGTCAAGGCAGACGAGTCAGGGCGTAAGTGGACACTGGTACATAACGGTCATATTTTCGATGCCACGGTGCTTCGTATGCCCGAAAATCAGCTCTTTATTTATCATGACGGCGAACTTCTCTACGAAGGTGAAAGACACGAGAACACATATGTGAGCGATCCTGAAAGAGAAAGATCTCTCTATCTGGGATTTTCCGGACTTTAACGGGATCTCGGTCCGAGTGATTGGAGAATCATAGTAATGATCACTGAAACAGAATTAAGGGAAGCAATATATAACAAATACATATTTCCTACCGAAAGAGATAGGAAACCCGTTGCCGGGGCAGAATTCGAGTTCCCGGTAGTGAATATTAAAGGCGATGATGACTATAAGATCACCGAGCCGGTCGATTTTGATGTTATCCATGATCTGGCAAATCAGTTCTCTCTACATTTCGGTTTCACTGAGATTTTGCTCGATGATCAGGGCGACATATATAATGCAGCAGACCCGGAGACTGGAGATGCGATCTCTTTCGACTGCAGTTATAATACTATAGAGTTATCGCTTGGTGTCAGAAACGACCTTAACGACATCAACAGCGTTTTCCATACATACTATGATTTCATACAGAACATCCTTCTACAAAGCGGCCATATGATGACGGGGCTCGGAATCAATCCCGGATATCGTGTCAACAAAATCGAACCGGTACCTACCGGCAGATACCGCATGCTGCTGCATCATCTGAAATCGTACAAAAAATATGGTAATGCGATACAGTTCCATGACTACCCGCATTTCGGGCTGTTCAGCTGCGCATCACAGGTACAGCTTGATGCAGAAAAAGAAGATCTGGTAGAAACTATCAATACATTCACAAAACTGGAACCTCTGAAGGCTTTGTTATTCGCAAACTCAGTCTTTGATGCAGATGAGCATCACAGATTCAATGTAAGCCGTGATTATCTGTGGCGGCAGAGCATGCATGGACTCAATATGCATAATGTTGACGACTATAACATCAAACTTCACTCAATCGACGAATTGATAAGCTACATAGAATCGATGAGCTTGTATTGTCTTGAAAGGGACGATAAGTATATCAATTTCAAGCCTACTGTGCTGACTGACTATTTTTCACAAGACAGCATGACCGGAGAATATTATGACAGCGATACAGAGAGCTACAGACAGATAACTTTCCAGCCTGTTATCAGCGATTTGGACTATCTTAGGTCTTTCAAATTCAATGACCTGACTTTCAGAGGAACTATCGAGTTCAGAAGCATCTGTGAGCAGCCAGTACGTGATGTCATGACCCCGGTAGCATTTCACCTGGGGTTAGCTATGAAACTTCATGAACTCACTGACCTTCTGGACGACGATAAAGATATCTATCAGCATGGTTATAGTGTCAGCGAACTCAGAAGACTGTTTGTTGCCAGAGAGCTTCCTTCATTTTTCAATCGTGATGATGCGACATCTCTTCTCATCAAAGTTCTTGAACTCGCAAAAGCCGGCCTGGTTGAAAGAGGCTTGCACGAAGAACAGTTCCTGGAGCCACTGTTTGTAAGAGCAGAGAAAAGAACAAATCCTGCTGAAGAAATGATCAGGAAAGAATCTGATGGGGTCCCAATCAAAGAAATAGTAAGAGATTTTGCATAATTGGCCTGTTGACAGCATAAATTTGGTGTGATAATATACCTATTACATTAATAGGTAATTTGGTTTTGGCTCGGGAGGTATGATCGTATATGCTCTTTGAAAATGAGCAGATGAAATCGTGCTATTTGTCCGCAAGCCTTCTTTCGGGCAATCAGGAGAAGTGTTGTCTGTGTTGTAATGACACAGGCGGAATTTGTCGTACTTAGAATTGTAAACTGAAAGAATAGTGTAATTGATTCCCGCCTGTTACGGATCTGTTTTTCAGAGTGTGAACAGACGGGATTTTTGTATTTTTGAATAAGGAGGATCAGAGATGTCGGATTATACGAATATCGAATCTGCTCTCATACATGGAGGTATCAGCAAAGATAAGCTGACTGGCGCAGTCAACGTGCCGATCTATCAGACCTCCACATATGAGAGACATGGACTGGAAGATGACGTGGGGTGGGAGTATTCTCGCACGGGCAATCCTACCCGTGCTGCTCTTGAAAAGCTTATAGCGGAGCTGGAAGGAGGTACTGCCGGATTTGCTTTCGGTTCAGGAATGGCTGCGATAACCGCGGTGCTCAGCCTGCTCAGTGCCGGCGACAGGGTGATCATCTCATCGAATGTATACGGCGGCACATTCCGTGTGCTGGACAAAGTCTTCAGAAACTTTAATATCAATTATTCTATAGAAGATACTACGGATCTGGAATCGCTCGAATCGAAGTTCTCTCCCGAGGTGAAAGCGGTTTTGATCGAGAGCCCGGCAAATCCGTTACTTACGGTCACCGACATTGCCAAAGTGTCAGAGATCGCACGGCGGCACGGCGCGCTATCCGTTGTTGATAACACCTTTATGACGCCGTATCTTCAGCGTCCTATCGAGCTGGGAGCGGATATCGTGATCCACTCTGCCACCAAGTATCTGGGCGGACACAGCGACACGGTGGCGGGGCTCGTGGTGGTGAATGACGACGTGCTGGCGGAGCGTCTCGCCTTCCTGCAGAACTCTACTGGGGGCGTGCTAGGTCCATTCGATTCGTTCCTGCTCATTCGCGGGATCAAAACCCTCGCGGTACGCATGGATCGCCATGTTGCCAACGCGGAGAAAGCCGCGGAGTTTCTCAGACATCATCCGGCGGTAAAACGTGCGTATTACCCGGGATTTCCGGATGCGCAAGGGTATGAGATCACGAAACGTCAGGCAAAAAACGGCGGAGCGATGATCTCGTTTGAGCTCAGCAAAGGATATGATATAAGGAGATTTTTCAGATCTCTTCATATGATCGCTCTTGCAGAAAGCCTTGGCGGAGTGGAGAGTCTTGTCTGTCATCCAGCCAGTATGACCCATGCGGCTATCCCTAAAGAATTACGTGATCAAGTGGGGATCACGGAGGGGCTTATACGTTTATCTGTTGGGATCGAGCATATCGATGATCTTCTGTGCGATCTTGAAAACGCTATTATAGAAAGTGAGGTATAATAAAATGGCACTTTATCATGATATGAAAGAACTGATCGGCAACACGCCGATAGTCGAGCTGACACATCTGGGGCTGAAGGAGAATACGCATATCTTTGCCAAGCTGGAGCTGTATAACCCCGGAGGCAGTGTGAAAGACAGGATCGGAAAGTATATGATCGATGACGCCGAGCAGCGCGGGATTCTGCGACACGGCGGGACTATCATCGAAGGGACTGCAGGTAATACCGGGCTTGGGATCGCGTTTGCGGCTTTGAATCGGGGATATCGGGTGATATTCACTGTTCCGACAAAGTTCTCGGAGGAAAAACAGATACTGATGCGTGCTCTTGGCGCGGAGATCATCAATACACCAAGAGAGGAAGGAATGCTCGGCGCAGGGAGAAAAGCAGCAGAGCTTCTCGAGACTGTCCCGGATTCTGTTTCACTGAAGCAGTTTGAAAATCCGAGCAATCCTAAAGCGCATTATGAGACTACAGGACCGGAGATCTGGTCGGATCTTGGCGGAAAGATCGACTATGTCGTTGCCGGCGCCGGGAGCGGTGGAACTTATTCAGGGGTCGTTAAGTATCTTAAAGAGCAGGATCCGAAGATCCAGGGGATATTGGCCGATCCGATAGGCTCAACAATGGGTGGCGGCGAGCACGCTGACTACAATATTGAGGGAATCGGAAATGATTTTATCCCCGATACAATGGATATGAATCTGATCGATAAAGTCATCAAGATCTCAGATGATGATGCTTTCTCCGGAGCGCGCGAGCTCGCCGGGAAGGAAGGGATCTTTGCGGGATCTTCTTCTGGCGGAGCGCTTGCTGCAGCAATGAAGCTGATCGCAGAAGGTGCAACGGGAAATATCGTGATCATACTGCCGGACAGGGGCGACAGATATTTCAGCAAGCACTTATACGAGTGACGGCGTTAAGGGAAGAGTAATTCTCCTCACCTCCACCACTCTAAGGGGTGCTAGATATCTGATACTTCCTTTTGCTTTCAATAGTTGCAGAGATTCTTGGCTATAGTATTATACCAATAGAGGAAAAGCCATGTCTTTCAGGCAGATATATTAATATACTCAAAAAGTGCACAAAGATGTTTCAGCGGAAGTGTCTTCATTTTTGAAGACTCTTTCGCTGTTCTTTAGCAAGAAAACAGTGAAAAAGAGCTGTTGCTCTAAGTGCTTATTCAGCACTTTGTGCAACAGCCCCCCTTTAGGTGGTGCCTAATAACACCTGTCCCCATTAGGCACATTAGGTACATTAGGCATCTGGTGCTAGTACTCGATCTTCTCGTAGCCTGAGACGTCTGGAAGATCGAATGTGCCGTCAGGAATATCTGAAGTCATCTTCTTTATGATCTCTGTGGACTCGACCACGGTCTCTCCCATATAAAATTTACTCAATAACTATTCTTCATACTAATACATACTAATAATTCTCCCGGCGAAAGCTTACTCGATCACTCGTATGTCGTGCCGAGGATCTTCTTCCCGTCGCCGTTTCTGTATTCCATATACAGCTTGACGCCTTTCACGCCGAAGCCTTCTTCGATCTCTGGGATCTTTTTCTTCATTTTATCGGCTACTTCGCCTTCCATGCTCTTCTTCAGGTCAGGCCTGAACTGCTCAATCTGCTCGTCAGAATAAGTCTCCTTGAAAGTGTAGATGTAGCTCAGGGTATTTCCTTTTGCCTTCAGATCTACATCCACCATGGTATTAAGGCTTTCGTCAGAGTTGATGTTTTTCTTCATCTGCTCTACTTCGTCTGGATGGTCTTTGAAATAGCTCTCGACTGTAGTCTCGGCTTCCTCTGTATCAACCCCGTCAACCTTCTCGGCTTCTGATTCCGGCGGAGTATCAGATTCTTCTCCTTCAGCACTCTCGATCGTTCCGTCCTCTTTCACAGTGACTGTTACGATGTAAGTGTAGCCTTCGCCTGTTCCGTCCCATCCGACAGGAGTCGTGCATATCACTCTGGAAGTGCCGGCGCCTTTGCCCTTGAATCCTGCTTCAAGTGTTCCGACAGCTTCGCCTTTCGTTGCTGACAGGTGGAAGACACGATTCGTCGAATAGTCGATCACAGAGTCATCTTCCGGCTTAGTCGTCCAGGTACATCCGGTGCTCTGGTTCTCGCCGAGCTTTATGGTAAGCTCTGTCCCATCCCATGATACGTCACGAAGGTGCTCAAAGTCGGTTTTGTCGCCGCCTCCTCCGCATGCAGTCATCAAAACCACTGAGGTGCAAAGCATCAATGCCAGAACTGCCAATATAAACTTTTTCATTCTGTCCTCCTTTGATCCTGAGTATGACTTTGCGGCAGAAAGCAGCCGCGCCAGTCAGGCTTTATATTATTAATAACTGTCTGCGAGATCACATCTCATCCTGACTTCAGAATAGCCCATAGCTGCTGTGTTTTCAAGATGTGTCATTATTCTGGCACACGTGACAAATTTGTCACGTGATGCTATTATCTATATAGATAAATAACGTTATCTGCTGTATGTTGCTGCTGTGTGATGCTGCTGAGTTATGCTGTATGTAGCCGTTATATGGATGCTGCCGTATATTCAGCAGACTGGAAAGGACAAAAACTATGTTATCGGATAAGATAAGCACGATCCTTGAAGCTATGGATGTGAATATCAGTGACGTCGCAAGAGCTGGCGGCTGCACTCCGTCTAATCTCAACCGTGTGAAGAATGGTGTGCGCACACCGCCTGCAACCAGCCCGACGATACGCTTCCTTACAGACGGCATCATGGCGATCGCTGCTCAGCGGCATCTGACGGGTGAGCTGATAAGCCTCTGCGGCGCAGGCCTTAAAGACAGCGATGAGATCATAAGATCAAAACTCATACGGTGGCTTTATGAAGATGAGCCTCCGTATGTCAGAAAGTATCAGAAACAGAAATACGAGCAGTCCGGGACAGAACCTCAGGCGTCAATGCTGTCAGTAGAGTTCGCAAAGAATCTGGATGAGCTCATGAGGACTGCAGATATCAGCAATCGCAGGCTCGGACACGAAACAGGCCTGGATCCTTCATATATAAGCAGGCTGCGCAGAGGAGAGCGCATACCGAGATTTCAGTCTCCTTACCTTGTTCAGATCTGCCGTGCGGTGCGTGACAGTATGGCGGCTGATGGAAAGCTTTCAGAACTGTCAGAGCTGACTTCTCTTACAGCTGAAGAGCTGGCGGAAGAAGATGGTGTGGATGAGATCAGAAGATGGCTGTTCGGATACGGGGCAGTAACTCGATATATGGCTGCCGATGAGCTCATGGGAACTATCGGGTCCATAGACGATATCATCAGGGATGCCCACGAGCATGCTCGTGAAAGTTTTGATGTAGAAGAAGTACTGAAGAAAGTCGAGGCCGAGGATGGAAGAGCATCGTCCTGGAGAGAAGAGAAATACGTCGGGATTGATGGGCTCAGGATGGCAGTGGACAAATTCCTCGCAGAGATGATACGGAGCGGGGACAAAGAGCTTTTGCTGTACTCTGACCAGTCGATGGAATGGATGGACGGAGAATACCGGAAGATCCTTACTGTGCTCATGTCAGAGCTCATCCGCAGGGATGTCAGGATAAGTGCGATCCACACCGTGAGCCGCTCGCTGGCGGAGCTGATATCAGCAGTAGAGTGGTGGATGCCGCTTTATCTTTCCGGTAGGATCACATCATATTACTGCATGCCGAGTGCCGGAAGACGGTTCTCGCACACTTTGTTCATCCGGCCGGGAGAAGCATGTATCGCCGGCACGAGCGTCGTAGGTCTTGAAAGACGTGCGATATACAGCTACAGCCAGGAGCGGGAGGTGACTGAGCTCGCAGAAGAGGCATTCAGCCGCCTGCTGAAGGATTCCAGCCCGCTCGTGGAGATCGCGGAATGCGGCAACGGTATCCCGGAAGAAGGCGGTTTTATACAGACAGAAAAAGTGATGGTCAAAGCTGAAGCGGACCGTGTGGTCATCAGGCGGACCGAATCTCCGTATCTGATGTTCACATTCACGCATCCGATGATCGTAAGAGCTTTCAGATCATATATGAAAGACATCGCTGTCTCCTTTTGTTATGGCCGGAAATGTGATAAAATCAATATGTAATACGATAGATGTGAGGGAACTCATATGA
>CAZBFD010000054.1:0-9812 GCA_964491055.1 uncultured Eubacterium sp. | reverse complement strand
CGTTGATGGTCTTGGCTGATTTCGTGAACTTCTTGTTGCGCGCGTAGCTTATCTGGTATCTGTCACACTCCACGGCTTTCCACTTTACGATGACCTGCCCTTCCTTCTTGCTCGTGAGGCTCTTAAGCTTTACCTTATCCGGCGGCAGGACCTCCGGCTCCTTTTCCTCCTCAGCAGGCTCTTCCTGACCGGGTTCTGCCGGTTCCGAAGGGTCTGTTTCATCCGCACAAAAAGACAGCTCACCAGTTACCGACATGCTGATGATCAAAAACATGACGGCAAGGATCACTGTCAACCTTAAATTCTGTAATACTTTTCCTTTAATCATAAAAAACCTCTAAACCTCAACAATACTCCTAAATATTAATATAAATTAAGGAATTGTCTATGTCAATAAAGGTTCCTTAAGATTCTTAAGATTTAATTAAGAAATCGCCTCCAGTTTCGCCCTATTTGAGGAAAATCCGACTATTTCCACATTTTATAGTGTGTGTCCCTGATCATGCCTACTATTTATGCTATAGTTGCCGGAAGTTGTCAATGGGGATGGTTCTTTCTGACAACTTCTGCTTATTATTTCATATGTGTCAGCAGCCAGTCTATGAACCGGTCGCTTGCCCCGCTGTCCATGTAATCAAAGTTCTCGGCTACGAACCTGTCGACTTTCTCGATCTGGAAGTCCTGGGTTTTGATCGCTTTCTCAAGCTCGTCGAACGTCGTGCAGATCCTGCCAGGGGCGAAATCGTCATAGTCGCTCTGGAAGCCCCTGATCGCGGCGTAACTGTCGCGGTCGTACGCGAAGAACAGCATCGGACGGCGGAACAGTGAGAACTCATAGATCACTGACGAATAATCGGTTATGAGTATGTCGACACACGGAAGAAGGTCGTTGATATCGCCCATCCCGCTCATGTCGATGATCCTGTCTGAGTACTCCTCCGGGATCTCCGGCTTTTCCTTTATGAAAGGATGCATCTTGAAGATGAATGCGTACTCGTCCCCGCACATGTCGTAGATCCGCTTCATGTCGAGCTTTTCATACGGATACGTCGCGGTAAGCGCCCCGACGCCGCGGAACGTAGGCGCGAACAGTATAAGCTTCCGGCCTTTCAGCTCCGGGTGCTCAGCATGGAATGCGTCGACTTTCTTCTGGTTTTCTTCCTTATCTATTACTTTGTCGATCCGCGGAAGGCCAGTCGGAATGATCGCATCCTCCTCGATCCCGAACACTTCGGCGTAGATCTTCTTAAGTGCAGTCGACCCTACTATCGCGTAGTCGTACTGCCTATGCGCGTTGTCAAGGAGCGGCGATCCGTTGGTACCGAAACGGCACAGCCCGACCGACTTGAACCCGACCCCGGCATGCCAGAGCTGGATCAGTATCGTGCCGCGGTTAAGCTTGAGCCACGACAGCATCGGCGCGTAATCATCGATCAAAATCACGTCGGCCTTCGCGAACAAAGTTACTGTCCTCAGCCATGAGGCCCTGCTCGAATGCCCGCCGGCAGCCTTTCTTTCAGAAATGCTGATGTTGTATTCCTTATCAAGGCCTCGCTCTATCATACGGTCATATACCGCCTTGAGGTTGCCCGAAAGCGTTCCTCTGGACTCAGTTGAAAATAGTATATTCTTGCCGTTGTGCGGAGAGATACTGTAGATCACATTATAATACAGAGTGATCAGCTTTTTGATGATCGTGTCCCTCGTCTCACGGATAAAGCGGGACATGTCGAACTTCTTTTTGATCGTCGTCTTCGCGAGCATGACCTGTATCTTAAGGCATGGATCCTGCTCGTCGACTGTCGCGAAGAAATCGACCAGGTAGCACTGGCGCCTCTTGTCGAATACGAACGGGCGTGATATCTCAAAGCTCCTCTTAGCAAGCTCGACCGAGATCCCTGCCTCAAAGTCGATGCCGCCGTGGAATATGGACAGATAGTAGATACCGTCAGGGATCTGGCGGCGGCCCTGGAAAGTCGTAACATTTAAAGTGATGCTGAAAGGCTTTGCTCCAGTACCAGCTTCGGCTGCGCTCCGCACGCCTCCTTCTGCCGCATCAGCATCCGTAACATCGTCCTGGCCGCTTCCCGGGAACTCAGCCACCAGAAAAGCGTTAAGATAATCCTCATTCCTGAGGAACATATACACCCTATCCGGGTCATAGCTCTCGCCGATCACAGCCTTGAGCTCATCCGCATGGCTCCTGAAGCAGCCTTCGATATAATCATCAGAAAACGAAGGGCTCGTCGACGCCCGCCTGTTCTCGCGCTCAGCATAAAGCCCCTTATACCTGGTGAGCAGAAGCCCGCGCTTTTCATCTTCACTTGTTATTTCCCGCATCTCCCCGGAAATCGTGACGAACACCCTCTCCCAGGAAATATCGAGGACAATGCCAGAATACATATTATTTCTCCCCGGTTTCTTCGTAGTGTGTGATCATGCGGGCGGTGCCTTCGTGCACCTGCACCTGCGGCTTCCAGCCTAGGGCTTCGAGGCGGCTCCCGTCTAGGCCGATGAACTTGACTTTATTGTAGCTCCTGGAGCCGTCGGTCTGGGCTTTGATCACAACCTTGAGGCCCTTCTCGGGGCGCGTCGCAACGAACGCCTCGGCGAGATCTCTTATCGAGATAATGCTGTTATTGTCCGCGACGTTGTATGCGATACCGTTACCTTTAAGGAGTGCGTAGAACACGCCTGCGCAGGCATCGGCGACGTATGTGTAGGCCCTTACAGAGCTTCCGTCGCTGTTCATCACGATATCTTCGCCGTGCACCACGTTTGCGGCAAAGTCTGCCTGGACGCGCCCGTCGTTAAGCGCGAGGCCAGGTCCGTATATGTGGGCGAATCGCGGCGTGAGCACGCGGATGCCGTACTCGGCGCTATAGCACGCGCAGATAGTTTCAGCAGCGCGCTTACCCTCTGAATAGCATGACCTCGGGTCGAGCGTGTCTACACGGCCGTAGTCATCTTCTGATATAGTGTCGCTCTCTGTCAGCTGCTGCCCATATACTTCCGATGACGACATGAGCACGAACGCCTCAGCATGGTCCTTCACCGCCCTGTCGAGCAGATTGAAAGTTCCGATCAGGTTCGCGCGTATCGTCGAAGTCGGCGAAGCCTTATGCTGAGCCGGCCTTGCGGCGCTCCCTCCGTGGAAAATATAGTCGATGTGCTCATCCGTCATGAGAGGATCTGACACATCCTGGCACACGAGCACCACATCGTCACGGTCGAGCATGCTCCCGAGCACACGCCTCGCCTTTTCGCCGTTACGCACGAGAGCGATCACCCTGACGTTCATATTCTTAAGGTCATTCAGCGCGAGGAAAGTATATAAAAAATACGACGGTATCATACCGCTCGCACCTGTGATAAGCACCGTCTTCCCGCGGAAAACGTCCCACGGAAGGTCGTTTGCGATTATGCGCTTCACATCTTCGTCGATTATGCTGCTTTTCATTTCAATCTCCTACTTTTCTATAAGCTCGATCGTCCGCTCTGTTGCGTGGCCGTCGCACATGTTCACGTATTTCCTGCGGAAGGCTTTGATCTCGTCCTCGTATTCCCCTGCGAAGCTGCCCGGGAGGGCTTTGATGTAGTCGATCATCTCGGCATTGGTGCGGCACACCGGCCCCGGCGTCAGCTCGCTGTAGTCCAGGTACATGCCGCGCTCGTCGATATAGTCATCCAGGTCGTACGCAAAGAAGAGGATCGGCCGCTCGAGGATCGAGTACTCATACGCGATCGACGAGTAGTCGGTGATGCACAGGTCCGCGAGGAGGAGAAGCTTCTCGATGCTCAGGTCCTTCTGGGCGTTCATGTCATAAGCAAAATCTTCGGCCCACTTTTCTGGGATTGGCTTTCTCCTGCTTTCGCATACTCCGTGGTGCTTGATGAGGAGCACGTAATCATCTGACAAAGCCTCTCCGAACGCATTCACGTCGAGCTTATCCGGCGCCTCGGCATTATTCACGGTGCCTCTGAAAGTCGGGGCATACAGAATTATCTTCCGGCCGTTTATGCCCGGGCAGAGCTCGTCGAGCTGGCGCCTTGCCTCAGCCTTATACTCCTCGTCAAAGAACAGGTCGGTCCTTGAGATCCCGACCGGCGCTAGGATCCCGGAGTCGCGGCTTATATGCATCGCGTCCTCGAATATCCACGCCTGCTCTTCTGATGCCAGCGTCACATATGAATAATTCCTGTACTGGTTGAATTCATCCCGGTACTGCTGATTCGGCCCGAAGCTCTTGCTCGAGACCGTGCTGTAGCCGATCTTCTTGAACGTCCCGACACCGTGCCACAGCTGGATGACCTTTGTCTCCGGGCGGAGCTCGATATGGCTCAGGTAGTCGTTTGCGGTCGAGATCAAAATCGCTTTTGCAGTCGCTGCCTCGCGGATGAAGTCTTTTACATTCTTATAATACTTGAGATACGTCACGTCACGTATCTCCATGCTCATGTATATTACCTTGTATTTACCCTGTTTCTCCAGCACATCAGCAAGGTGCGCGCTCGAAGGAGACGGCGCATAGCCGCGCTCCATCACGATGATCTTGTCTTCCACAGGCGCCTTGGCAGCTTCTTCATAAATCGCGGGAAGCTCGTCACGTACGACCCTGTCGTGCATCCTCTTGAGATACTCCTTGAATCCCTTAGGGTCATCAAGCATCTTAAGGTATTCATGATAATCAGGATCGTTTTCACTGAAAGCACCGGCCGCCTTCTCCTCGGCAAGAGACGCGCGCTGCTGATCTACTACATACTTCCGCTCAGCGTCCCTCTGCCTGTAAAGCTTCCAGGTGCCAAAAGGCCCGTATTTCTTTATGTTTTTAAGAACACCCTTTACGCCCATAACCAAACCTGCTGAAAGTTGTCAATGGGGACGGTTCTTTCTGACAACTTTTCATGAAAAGTTGTCAGAAAGAACCGTCCCCATTGACAACTTTCAGCAGGTTTGGTTATGGGCGTAAAGGGTGTTCTTAAAAACATAAAGAAATACGGGCCTTTTGGCACCTGGAAGCTTTACAGGCAGAGGGACGCTGAGCGGAAGTATGTAGTAGATCAGCAGCGCGCGTCTCTTGCCGAGGAGAAGGCGGCCGGTGCTTTCAGTGAAAACGATCCTGATTATCATGAATACCTTAAGATGCTTGATGACCCTAAGGGATTCAAGGAGTATCTCAAGAGGATGCACGACAGGGTCGTACGTGACGAGCTTCCCGCGATTTATGAAGAAGCTGCCAAGGCGCCTGTGGAAGACAAGATCATCGTGATGGAGCGCGGCTATGCGCCGTCTCCTTCGAGCGCGCACCTTGCTGATGTGCTGGAGAAACAGGGTAAATACAAGGTAATATACATGAGCATGGAGATACGTGACGTGACGTATCTCAAGTATTATAAGAATGTAAAAGACTTCATCCGCGAGGCAGCGACTGCAAAAGCGATTTTGATCTCGACCGCAAACGACTACCTGAGCCATATCGAGCTCCGCCCGGAGACAAAGGTCATCCAGCTGTGGCACGGTGTCGGGACGTTCAAGAAGATCGGCTACAGCACGGTCTCGAGCAAGAGCTTCGGGCCGAATCAGCAGTACCGGGATGAATTCAACCAGTACAGGAATTATTCATATGTGACGCTGGCATCAGAAGAGCAGGCGTGGATATTCGAGGACGCGATGCATATAAGCCGCGACTCCGGGATCCTAGCGCCGGTCGGGATCTCAAGGACCGACCTGTTCTTTGACGAGGAGTATAAGGCTGAGGCAAGGCGCCAGCTCGACGAGCTCTGCCCGGGCATAAACGGCCGGAAGATAATTCTGTATGCCCCGACTTTCAGAGGCACCGTGAATAATGCCGAGGCGCCGGATAAGCTCGACGTGAATGCGTTCGGAGAGGCTTTGTCAGATGATTACGTGCTCCTCATCAAGCACCACGGAGTATGCGAAAGCAGGAGAAAGCCAATCCCAGAAAAGTGGGCCGAAGATTTTGCTTATGACATGAACGCCCAGAAGGACCTGAGCATCGAGAAGCTTCTCCTCCTCGCGGACCTGTGCATCACCGACTACTCGTCGATCGCGTATGAGTACTCGATCCTCGAGCGGCCGATCCTCTTCTTTGCGTACGACCTGGATGACTATATCGACGAGCGCGGCATGTACCTGGACTACAGCGAGCTGACGCCGGGGCCGGTGTGCCGCACCAATGCCGAGATGATCGACTACATCAAAGCCCTCCCGGGCAGCTTCGCAGGGGAATACGAGGACGAGATCAAAGCCTTCCGCAGGAAATACGTGAACATGTGCGACGGCCACGCAACAGAGCGGACGATCGAGCTTATAGAAAAGTAGGAGATTGAAATGAAAAGCAGCATAATCGACGAAGATGTGAAGCGCATAATCGCAAACGACCTTCCGTGGGACGTTTTCCGCGGGAAGACGGTGCTTATCACAGGTGCGAGCGGTATGATACCGTCGTATTTTTTATATACTTTCCTCGCGCTGAATGACCTTAAGAATATGAACGTCAGGGTGATCGCTCTCGTGCGTAACGGCGAAAAGGCGAGGCGTGTGCTCGGGAGCATGCTCGACCGTGACGATGTGGTGCTCGTGTGCCAGGATGTGTCAGATCCTCTCATGACGGATGAGCACATCGACTATATTTTCCACGGAGGGAGCGCCGCAAGGCCGGCTCAGCATAAGGCTTCGCCGACTTCGACGATACGCGCGAACCTGATCGGAACTTTCAATCTGCTCGACAGGGCGGTGAAGGACCATGCTGAGGCGTTCGTGCTCATGTCGTCATCGGAAGTATATGGGCAGCAGCTGACAGAGAGCGACACTATATCAGAAGATGACTACGGCCGTGTAGACACGCTCGACCCGAGGTCATGCTATTCAGAGGGTAAGCGCGCTGCTGAAACTATCTGCGCGTGCTATAGCGCCGAGTACGGCATCCGCGTGCTCACGCCGCGATTCGCCCACATATACGGACCTGGCCTCGCGCTTAACGACGGGCGCGTCCAGGCAGACTTTGCCGCAAACGTGGTGCACGGCGAAGATATCGTGATGAACAGCGACGGAAGCTCTGTAAGGGCCTACACATACGTCGCCGATGCCTGCGCAGGCGTGTTCTACGCACTCCTTAAAGGTAACGGTATCGCATACAACGTCGCGGACAATAACAGCATTATCTCGATAAGAGATCTCGCCGAGGCGTTCGTTGCGACGCGCCCCGAGAAGGGCCTCAAGGTTGTGATCAAAGCCCAGACCGACGGCTCCAGGAGCTACAATAAAGTCAAGTTCATCGGCCTAGACGGGAGCCGCCTCGAAGCCCTAGGCTGGAAGCCGCAGGTGCAGGTGCACGAAGGCACCGCCCGCATGATCACACACTACGAAGAAACCGGGGAGAAATAATATGTATTCTGGCATTGTCCTCGATATTTCCTGGGAGAGGGTGTTCGTCACGATTTCCGGGGAGATGCGGGAAATAACAAGTGAAGATGAAAAGCGCGGGCTTCTGCTCACCAGGTATAAGGGGCTTTATGCTGAGCGCGAGAACAGGCGGGCGTCGACGAGCCCTTCGTTTTCTGATGATTATATCGAAGGCTGCTTCAGGAGCCATGCGGATGAGCTCAAGGCTGTGATCGGCGAGAGCTATGACCCGGATAGGGTGTATATGTTCCTCAGGAATGAGGATTATCTTAACGCTTTTCTGGTGGCTGAGTTCCCGGGAAGCGGCCAGGACGATGTTACGGATGCTGATGCGGCAGAAGGAGGCGTGCGGAGCGCAGCCGAAGCTGGTACTGGAGCAAAGCCTTTCAGCATCACTTTAAATGTTACGACTTTCCAGGGCCGCCGCCAGATCCCTGACGGTATCTACTATCTGTCCATATTCCACGGCGGCATCGACTTTGAGGCAGGGATCTCGGTCGAGCTTGCTAAGAGGAGCTTTGAGATATCACGCCCGTTCGTATTCGACAAGAGGCGCCAGTGCTACCTGGTCGATTTCTTCGCGACAGTCGACGAGCAGGATCCATGCCTTAAGATACAGGTCATGCTCGCGAAGACGACGATCAAAAAGAAGTTCGACATGTCCCGCTTTATCCGTGAGACGAGGGACACGATCATCAAAAAGCTGATCACTCTGTATTATAATGTGATCTACAGTATCTCTCCGCACAACGGCAAGAATATACTATTTTCAACTGAGTCCAGAGGAACGCTTTCGGGCAACCTCAAGGCGGTATATGACCGTATGATAGAGCGAGGCCTTGATAAGGAATACAACATCAGCATTTCTGAAAGAAAGGCTGCCGGCGGGCATTCGAGCAGGGCCTCATGGCTGAGGACAGTAACTTTGTTCGCGAAGGCCGACGTGATTTTGATCGATGATTACGCGCCGATGCTGTCGTGGCTCAAGCTTAACCGCGGCACGATACTGATCCAGCTCTGGCATGCCGGGGTCGGGTTCAAGTCGGTCGGGCTGTGCCGTTTCGGTACCAACGGATCGCCGCTCCTTGACAACGCGCATAGGCAGTACGACTACGCGATAGTAGGGTCGACTGCACTTAAGAAGATCTACGCCGAAGTGTTCGGGATCGAGGAGGATGCGATCATTCCGACTGGCCTTCCGCGGATCGACAAAGTAATAGATAAGGAAGAAAACCAGAAGAAAGTCGACGCATTCCATGCTGAGCACCCGGAGCTGAAAGGCCGGAAGCTTATACTGTTCGCGCCTACGTTCCGCGGCGTCGGGGCGCTTACCGCGACGTATCCGTATGAAAAGCTCGACATGAAGCGGATCTACGACATGTGCGGGGACGAGTACGCATTCATCTTCAAGATGCATCCTTTCATAAAGGAAAAGCCGGAGATCCCGGAGGAGTACTCAGACAGGATCATCGACATGAGCGGGATGGGCGATATCAACGACCTTCTTCCGTGTGTCGACATACTCATAACCGATTATTCGTCAGTGATCTATGAGTTCTCACTGTTCCGCCGTCCGATGCTGTTCTTCGCGTACGACCGCGACAGTTACGCCGCGATCAGGGGCTTCCAGAGCGACTATGACGATTTCGCCCCTGGCAGGATCTGCACGACGTTCGACGAGCTTGAGAAAGCGATCAAAACCCAGGACTTCCAGATCGAGAAAGTCGACAGGTTCGTAGCCGAGAACTTTGATTACATGGACAGCGGGGCAAGCGACCGGTTCATAGACTGGCTGCTGACACATATGAAATAATAAGCAGAAGTTGTCAGAAAGAACCATCCCCATTGACAACTTCCGGCAACTATAGCATAAATAGTAGGCATGATCAGGGACACACACTATAAAATGTGGAAATAGTCGGATTTTCCTCAAATAGGGCGAAACTGGAGGCGATTTCTTAATTAAATCTTAAGAATCTTAAGGAACCTTTATTGACATAGACAATTCCTTAATTTATATTAATATTTAGGAGTATTGTTGAGGTTTAGAGGTTTTTTATGATTAAAGGAAAAGTATTACAGAATTTAAGGTTGACAGTGATCCTTGCCGTCATGTTTTTGATCATCAGCATGTCGGTAACTGGTGAGCTGTCTTTTTGTGCGGATGAAACAGACCCTTCGGAACCGGCAGAACCCGGTCAGGAAGAGCCTGCTGAGGAGGAAAAGGAGCCGGAGGTCCTGCCGCCGGATAAGGTAAAGCTTAAGAGCCTCACGAGCAAGAAGGAAGGGCAGGTCATCGTAAAGTGGAAAGCCGTGGAGTGTGACAGATACCAGATAAGCTACGCGCGCAACAAGAAGTTCACGAAATCAGCCAAGACCATCAACG
>CAZBFD010000053.1:0-9882 GCA_964491055.1 uncultured Eubacterium sp. | reverse complement strand
CGCTTCATATCCGGTCGCGAGAGCAAGAAGCAAATCATCATTACTGCTCTTAAGCTTATCTGCCAGCGCAAATACAGCAGGGACCAGATGGACCCCGGCATGCCCTGCAGCCTTCTTGTTCCCGTCGTCAAGCTCAGCTCCATGCGCATAGAGTGAGTTCATGAAAGCCGCGGTCCTGACCGGATACTTCCTTCCCTGAAGGAACACATGGCTTTCTTCAGCACCGCCCTGCGGATATATCACGCTTTCCACTCTCTCGTTGAATTCTTTGTTCTGCTTGTAACCTGCGTAAGAAGCAGCAAAGAAATCGATCAGGAGTGTCCTGAGCTGCTCTTTATCATGCTCATCCAGCTTTATCCGGAACAGATCCTCAGAGAGATCAGTTGTTATTCCCATTCTTTCCCTCCCGCTGGATCATGAGTCTCCTGTTGATCTTGCCATTAGAAGTCTTGATGATCTCATCGACCAGCTCGATATATTTCGGGATTTTATATGGTTCCAGATTGTCTGCCAGGTATTTTGCCATAGCTTCTTTATCCGGCTCTTTACCGTCTTCCGTACGTACGAGCAGCTTGATCACATGCCCGAGCACGGCATCATCATACGGGATGCAGATGCACTCCAGGATCCCCGGGTACTGAAGGGCCACATTCTCGACCTCAGTCGGGGCGACCTTGAATCCCCTGACATTGATCACGTCATCTCCGCGTCCGGCGAAGTGAAGCTTTCCCTTGTCATCAAAGAACATCAGGTCGTTGCTGTACACAAAGCCGTCTTTCAGGACGCCCGCCGTAAGCTCAGGCTCATTGTAATATCCGAGCATGTTCATCTTGCTTCTCGATCGGATCACGCCCTCCTGGAACGGTTCAGTTATCTCGTTGCCGTCTTCATCCCGCAGGATCACTTCGACGTTAGGATATGGCTTTCCGAGGCAGTCTACGCTCTCTCCCGGAGCGTTATAGCAGCAGTTGCAGACGCTTCCTGTCTCACTGCTTCCATAGCCCTGGTGAAGGTGTGTATGCGGCATGAGCTCTATTAGCTTCTGTATATCTGCTACCGGGAACGGCGCTGACGCAGTATATATAAACGTTATCTTCCCGTCAAGCTTCGCAAGCTCCTTCTTTGCCAGTGTGATGATCATCTTAACTGAAGCCGGCGGAAGGTATGTATGTGTTACGCCATACTCATTCGCGTACTGGAAAAAGAGCTTCAGGTTCCTGATCCCGTCCATCATGATGAGCGTACTTCCCGCCGCCATGCACTGGTGGATACGGTGCATCCCTCCAACATGATTGAGCGGTGTCGTGAGCAGGAAAACACTGTCCTCATTAAGCTTGAATGTCCCGCTCATCGTGTGCAGGTATTCATCAAGGCAGCTTGACGCAAGCATTACACCTTTGGATTTACCGGTTGTCCCTGTCGTGAAAACGATCTCAGAGCAGTCATCAGATACCGGCACTGGCTCCCAAGTGAAATCGGGATCACTGTAATCGACAGATGATATATCGATCCATGTGCGCTCAAGTCCGGGATCTGTGTTTGATATTATGAAATCAGCGTCAACAGCATCTGCGATCTCAGCAACACGCTGCGCCGGCGCCCTGTTTTCAACAGGAATATGGACAGCGCCGAGTCCAAGTATCGCATACATGTCCGCTACATAATCCACATTCGGGACTGCGACTGTGACCACATGGCTGCCAGGCACGACACCTTGTGCAGCAAGATACTTTGCTGCAGACTTTATTCTGTTGTTAAGCTCCAGATAGCTTGTCCCGCATTTATCCACAACGATCGCGGTTTTGTCCGGGGTTTTCTCTGCACGTGCTTTGATGATAGATGCTACTGTGCATTTACCTTTATCAAAATCTCCCATGTCTATGTATTACCTCCACAGTCAGCTTTCTGCTGCCTGTACTTTCTAACAAAATCTGCTGCTTAATAAGCTCTGTAAATGAATTCAGTGGCATTATAGCCAGGACCGTATACACCGAATATGATTATGAACACTATCACGAACAGGTAAAATGCCCAGCGGAGAATGAACGGCTTTGATTCGATCACGTCTCTGACCTGGACCTCGATACCCTTGAGGCTGTTCGTCTCCTGGTACAGGCTGACAAAGAAGAGCGTCAGCAGGCAGATCGTAAGGATGAGCCAGTCTTTTCCGCCCATTCCCATCGCATTGAAGCAGCTCCTGATATTATCAAAATGCCAGAAGTCGGTAACGACTTTCCCGAGCATATAGAATGCCGCAGGGATCGAGACCGCTTTTACCATGATCTTCCCGATAACGAGAATTATGAACGTCCGGATTATGCAGAATATCCGGAACGCTAGATTCTCCTCGCTGGCGTGGAAAACACCGGCAAGCCCGTCGAGAAGCGGCTTGAATATCATCCCTATAACGATGACGCTTGCGTTATAGAACGCAAACGCAAGGTGGCCCGGCGACGCACCGTGCCAGATACCGATCAGGAAGAATACTGTAAACGTAACGATGTACGACGGAAGCTGCTTTCCCACCATGCCTTTGATGTGCGCCCTGGACCATTTCCCAAGATTGAACATCGTCTTTGACATGTTCATTGGCATGAACACGTAATCCCTCATCCATCCGGTGAGTGACATATGCCATCTGCTCCAGTAATCAGCGACCGAAGTACCGAAGTACGGTCTCTGGAAGTTCTCCACAAGGTCTATCCCCATGCACTGGGCGACGCCCCTTGTTATGTCTATTCCTCCGGAGAAGTCCGTGTATATCTGCATCGCATAGACGAATATCGCCACTGCGGTCTGCCAGCCGTTGAACTCGGTGTATTCCGGGAACACAGTATTGACTACTATAGCGGCTCTGTCAGCTATCACAAGCTTCTTGAAGAAGCCCCATGCCATCAGCAGCAGCCCGCGCCTGAAGTTCTCCAGATCAAAATCATGCTCCGCCATCAGCTGTGGCTCGAGCTGGTCGAACCTGCTTATAGGTCCCTGCACCATCTGAGGGAAGAATGAAACGAACAGCGCGTACTTGAAAAAGTTCCTTTCAGGCTCATACTTGGCTCTGTATATATCTATGCAGTAGCTTAAAGACTGGAAGATATAGAATGAGATACCAAGCGGCAGTATCAGGTTGATGAGCGGCATATCCAGGTCGTATTTAAACAGCGAGAACAGCTCGTTCAGGTCATCTGCAATAGTGTTGTAGTACTTGAGAAGGAGCAGTATGCCGAAGTTTATCAGGAGCACTCCTATGAGCACCCTCTTCTTAGGCTTGTTATACTCTGCTTTCAGAGCCCGCCGCTCTGATCTGTCCATCTCATCGCGGTGCTCTGCCAGGTACTCCTTATATTCCCGCTCGTACTTGCCCATCCATAAGCCGGCTCCGAATGTAGTCAGGGTAGTAAGTAAAATAAAGAACAGTGGCTTGACACCACCGTATAGGTAAAACCCGTAGCTGCATATTAAAAGGAAAACCCACTGTATTTTCTTAGGTACCAGAAAATACAGCAGGAACACTCCGGCCAGGAAGAAAAGATAAGTCGATGATACGATTGACATCTCGGAACTAATCCTCCTCTAATTTCCTCTGAACAAGATCGTAGATGCAGTCAAGAGAATTCCAGTTCTCAGGCTCGACGTCATCTGCGGTGATCTCGATATCGTATCTGTCCATGAGCTCTCCGGCAATGCCTACTACGTCGAATGAATCGAGCTTTCCGTCATCCATAAGGTTTGTCCCGTTCTCCCAGTCAATGTTAGGACAAATTTCTTTCACGATCTCCAGTATTTCTTCTTTAGTCATTTTTCTGCCTCCATTTAAATCATTAGTAAAAATATATCATATACGACATCGGATATCAATGTCAATGCCTTTTGTCGTATTCAGATCAGGTCTTTCAGATCTGTGCTCGCGATCCTCGGCTCAAAGCAGCACATAGGCCTCATCGACACTATCCTGACGCCGCTCGCTCTCTGCGGGCCGACTTTAAGAAATGTCGCGAGCACCGATACATCGCCTCCGAGCCCGAGGCTCCCGATGTTCTTTTCATTGACCCTGTCTGTTATCTCTTTCTCAAGGCCGCTCTGGCTGTCGTAATCGCCTTCCGCCTGTGCCAGCGTCATCATTGACGCGGCCTCATACTGCGACCTTCCTATTCCCACAGCGAGCGTGCACGGCGAGCACCCGAGCAGGGCTACTGATTCTGATGCCCAGTTAACTATCTCGTCTACTACTGTCTCCACGCTGTGCTTGTGGAATACTCTGTATGTCTTTCCCCTTATCGCAGGGCCTCCGCCCTGCATCGTGATGTAGACTCTGAGCACGTCATCGTCCACATTCCTGATAAGGAAAGGAGCATGCTCGACAAATCCGGGGTCTGTGCTGAGTCCGCCGCTCTGGTCTATTCTCTCAGAGTCACTTCCCATAATACCCATCGGCCTACCCGGAAGCTCCTCGAGTCCCTTCACTATGCCCTCATCGATCGCACTCAGAACGTCCCCCGTCAGGCTGACGTCCGGCCCCACCTCGATGATGACATGCGGAATACCCGTATCGTCGCACAGCGGGCTCCTCGATCTCTCAGCAGCCTCAGCATTCTCCAGGATAGTCTCAAGAGCCCATTTCGCGTTTTCGTTAGTCTCTTTCGCGATAGCTCTTCTGTAAGCTTCCTTCTTGGATTCGCTGAACGTTGAGCCTGCCGTGACCAGTGTCTCACTTATTCTGTTGACTATTTCTTCTCTATCCATACTGTTCGTCTCTCTTACCGGCCGCCTATCTGTCGTATATAGACTTTCCCTTCGCCGCCGCAACGATCGCAGGGAAGTCCCTGACTTCAAGCCTGTAGAAAGCTTCCATCCCAAGCTCCGGATACGCCGCCACCTCTTTGCTTATCGTCCTCTCGCCGAGGAGCGCTGTTACCGGTGGGATCACTGCGTATATTGATCCGTTCTCGTTCATCGCGTCCACAGTCTCCTGTTTAAGCTTGCCCTTCCCGAGGTGGATCCTGACTCCGGCCTTTGATAATGGCTCGATCGAACTCTCTATCTCAAGCTTGTTGCTCGATGTAGGCCCGATCCCGGCAGGGCTGACAGCCGTGTGGAATATGACCGATCCCTCGAGGTCGATACCCTTCTCCTCCAGCTTCCCGTCATCAAAATCTTTCTGGATCTTCGGGAGCACGGCGTCGCGGCCGCAGAAGATATATCCTGATATCAAGATCTTGTCGCCCACGTTAAGGCCGGAGATGTCCTCTTTTGCGATCGGGGTTTTGATGTTAATGAATCTCTCGTCCATCTCTCACCTTGCCGCTAAATGCATGGCTTGGTCATTCTCGGTGACCAGACAGCCTCAGGATAGTACTCATCGAGCACGCGCTTTACGAGCGCACACTGCTTTGCCCTCTTCCTCGCGTCGTCCACCGTGGTGTCCCAGCTGTGTGTAGCCGCGACAGAGCCGCCTGTCTTGAGGTACATAGGAGCACCGACTCTCACCATCTCAGGAACTTCATAATGCCTGATGAAGCCGCCAGTCGACTTCGGGTTCTCAGTGTGGATGTCGATCGGGCAGTCGATTGCCTGACGCATAGAAGCTATCATCTGTAGCTGGATGTCTCTCACCGGGTTGATAGAGTTCGCTCCGATGCTCTCCATTAGCTTTGCAGCCGCCGGGTTGCCGAGCCCCATGTGCGCCGAAAGCTTGAAGTGGCAATCCTTCGGGATCTCGCCGCAGTCTCTCATCTGGCCGAGCACATACAGAGCACCCTCATCGTAAACGAGGAAGCCCCTGCAGCCAAGCCTTGCGGCTCTCTTTACATCTTCGATAGCCCTTACGACCTGCTCCTGGCCTCTCAGCCTGTAGCCCATGCGGACGCCCTCTTCAGTGTTTACGGACGCCGATGTATCAGTCGTCGCTCTCGGCCCGATCGCAAGGATAAGGTCAGTCCTGTAGTCCCTTGCGAGCTGCACCATCTCAGAGATCTCATCATCAGTAAGCCTCATGATCCCCTGAGTCTGCGTGACCCTGTGAAGATACAGGCCGTAATCGTCGATCGCGTCCAGCAAAGCCTTCATGACCTTAGGTCCCTGGATCCCCGGAACCTCGAATCTGTACTGCCCGCCGTCCTCAAAGCGCTTCTCCGACGTCGGAAGAGTGTACAGATCACCGCCCGGAAGACCAATACTCTCAAGATATTCCCTTGTTTTTTCCATAGAGTTCATAATATTTCCTCCTGATGTTGTCACATCTAATCGTTCACTGCAAACAGCTTGACGAACCCGCTCTCATTCTTGATCACGCCAAATGCTCTCGACCTGTTGTATGTCTTCTTGGCCCAGTTGAGATGAGGACCGATCTCGTTCATCTTGTTCCCGCCAGATCCTTTTACTACTCCTCCTTCTGTCTGGAGTATCTGGCAGGCGTCGTCGTATTCTTCTTTTGTCACCGCCATCATCGCGTTGACGAACTTGACGTGCGTCGGATGGATGACTGTCCGCCCGACGAATCCGTTCGCCTTGTCGAGGAGCACTTCCCTGAGCAGCCCGTCGATCTCGCCGTTAACGAGCGGCTTTCTTCTCATCAGGTAATCCTCGATCCCGTAATGCTGAAGATTCTCGAACATAAGCTCCTTAGGAGCACGGAAGTACTCCCATACAGGACCGCTTATGATGTAATCGTTGTTCCGCCCGCAGACATTGATGATGTCTGACAGGCATTCACTTACCGGCAGAATGTCGTAAAGGCTGTAGTCAACCCCTCTTCTTACTCCGAATACACTTGAGAAGTCCGTTCCGCCGACTCTTACCTGAAGCACTAGGTCATGATACTTGTCAATGATCTTCTTTATGCCCATGAGCTGCTCCAGTCTGGTCTCCTTGTACATGACCTCCGGGTCCTCGATTATTGGCATCCCGTAGATGACCTCTCCAAAGCGTTCGTTAAGGTCCGAAAGATATGAATAGTACTCATGGCCGTTGTCCGAGTTGAATTTCGGGAAGTTCACGCCGCAGAGCGACCTTACTTCCTTCTTCGTGAGCTTTTCCCCGAACGCCTTGAACTGCTCCAGGTTCCTGACACGGACAAAGATAAGAGGCACCTTGTCGCCGTCCAGTTCACCAGAATCTACCGCATCCGTGATAGTGCCGAGAAGCTTATGCACATTCTCCATCGCCTCCGGCACACGGTCCTCCGGGCATGCATCCTCAAAGCACAGCACCATCGACGCAAGCCCCGGCATAGCGTTCGTCAAAATCTTGTCTGTAAAGTCCTTGAACCCCGGCATATACATCGTGGCGCCCGGACAGTACTGCAGCAGACCACGGTCCGTATACTTGTTGAAATGTTCCGGCTCGACAACAAACTTGAAGTCCGGGTTATACATATGATGTCTCATAGCAACGATCCTCGCTTTTCCATATACATATTATTGTTAATACTATTTCTTCAGTTCCTTTTTAAGTGAATCTATCGTCTTTTTGTGTTCAAACCTGAGCGGCGGCATGTCGGGCCTTAGTCCGGCGTGTATCTTCATGTCGATGAAGCCTGGCTTATCTGTCCTGCTGAGCTCGCTTACCGCCTTCTTAAGGCTCTCTTCGTCGTTTACTTCATAATCTACTGTATCGAACCCGCACGCTTTTGCTATCGCTGTGAAGTCGATCTTCCTAGCGACAGTCGGCTGTCCGCCTACTGATTCGTGCACGCCGTTATCAAGCACGATGTGCATATAGTTTCCGAGGTTTTGCTGCCCCTCTATCGCCAGCGACCCCATGTGCATTATCGCCGCGCCGTCGCCGTCAAAGCATACGACCGGTCTCGAAGGTTTTGACAGCGCCATGCCGAGCGCTACGGACGACGCGTGACCCATCGACCCGACATTAAGATAATCGTGGTCGTGGACTTCACCTCTGATGTTCCTCAGCTCATAAAGCTCACGGGCTGCACGTCCGGTAGTTGCAGAATATACTGTGCTCTCCGGCATCGCACCGAGCACCACGTTCATCGCTTCCTCCCTGCTCAGAGGATATGAGTCATCCTTGAACGGGACTTTGTTCTTGGCCGCGAGCACGCCTTTCTTTACGATCAAAGCTACCGGCGCGCTGATTTCTTTTGCTTTCTTAGGCGCCCACACGGCACACTCCATGGCATTATCCTCGTCCATGATCATGTATGGGATCCTCATGTCATCCAGCATGACCGGCGTGATCCGTCCCTGAGTCTTGTGCTGGGCATGGTCTGTTATGGCAGGATCTCCTCTCCAGCCGATAACGAGCACCATCGGGACGCTGTATACATTGGGGTCACAAAGCGACACCAGCGGATTCACGGCATTCCCGAGTCCGGAGTTCTGCATATATACTAAAGGAACGCAGCCATTACCAAAGTAATACCCGGAAGCTATCGCGACCGCGTTTCCTTCATTAGCCGCTATCACGTGCTGATCCGGTCCGATCTCTGCATTAATGAGCTTGCAGAAATCATTCAGGTTAGAATCCGGGACTCCAGTGAAAAAACCGACTCCGTTATCCCGAAGCGTCGATAAGAACGCGTTAATATCAATCATCTGACTATCTCCCGCCAATAGTTGTCAAAAAGAACCGTCCCTGTTGACAACTTTACTTTGATGCTGGTTTATCAACTGTCCTGTAATATGATGGGGCTACTTCCCTGCATACTTCCCAGGCCTGGTCGAATGCCTCGAGCACATCTGCAGGAAGCTCTCCATGCTTGATCGACTCCAGGTTCGCCTGAAGCTGTGATGGCCTGGAGGATCCGATTATTATCCCGTCCTCTTCGCCGTTCGCAAGCTCTGAATGGAACGCGAGCCACCTAAGTGCTGCTTCTGCCATCCCGATCTCTGCTTCTTCGCAGGCTTTCCTTATGATGTCTGCTCCCTGAAAAAATTCCTTTTTCCAGTATCTGTTCTTATATGATGCCCGTACTGCGAATCGTCCATCTGTCGGAGCATCTTCGAACGATGTATACTTTCCAGTGAGCATGCCCCCTGCAAGAGGGTTATACGCCGTGAACCTCATGCTGTGCTCGCGGATATCCGGGAAAAGCTCATTCTCCACATTCCTGCTGAAAGCATTGTATACGCCTTCGAACACAACAGGCTTCATTTCATATTTTTCGTCGCAGATCTCAGCGATCTTATCTATATCGCTTACATGGTAGTTGCTTAATCCAAGCTCCCTGAAAAGCCCCTTTTCATACATCTCATTGCAAGCATCCAGGGTCTCCTCGATTGGAGTCGTCGGATCCGGGAAGTGAAGGTACATCACATCTGAATAGTCTATATTGAGCCTGCGCAGCGATTCTGTCTGCTGCATAGTAATAGCTTCCCTGTCGAGCTTTCCCGTGATCCTCGGGTTCACTTTCGTAGCGACGCGGAACCTGTCCCTCGTGATATCCTTAAGGATCTCGCCCAGGATCATTTCGCACGATCCCTCGTTATACACATACGCGGAGTCGATCTCCCGCACACCCGCATCAAGCGCAATATTAACCATCTCCCTGGCCTGGTCGATGTCGGTCTGCTGGCCGAAAGTGATCGTGCCAAGTAAAAGATTCTTTACTTCCATGTATTTCCCTCTGCCATAGTTTCAAAGAAGCCCCGCGAATGAGAAATCTTTTTCCGTGATTGTTATCCCGGAACAGAAAATATTGTGTTTTCTTCACTCTCAGGGTCCTAAATACTACTATATCTATTATGATGGAGGGCCCGCGCAATGTCAAGGAAATGTCGGCATTTGACGGCCCCCGGACATCTGAATAATAATTAAGAGCCTCCCTTCGGAAGGCCATCAGACTGTAGACAAAGGTCCAGACCTTGGCGACAAGGCGAGGGCCTTTTCTCGTGCTTAAAATAGCAGCTAATCATTGAAATTCCA
>CAZBFD010000052.1:0-9917 GCA_964491055.1 uncultured Eubacterium sp. | reverse complement strand
ACTTCCGGTATGTTGCACATTGAAAGACCCACATCTACATCGCGCATGGCATAGATCATTTTAGCGACACTCTCGTTGCTCTCTCCACTCTTTTTCCAGATGTCCACGATCATGTCCGCCTTGCCGTAATTCAGGAAGGCCCGGATCGCATGGAATAATTCCGTGACGCCAAATCCGTCAGTGTCATCGCGTATGATATTGGTCATGCGCATCTGACGGCGGCGTATCGTGAAGATTTTCATAAGGTGAACGCTGCTTTCCGGCATAGAGGTCAGGATGTCCAGCATATTCATAACGATCAGAGTGTCCGCGGCATCATCACTGTTCAGTGTAATATACAGGTTGACGTCTTCATTATCTTCTACGACTGACTTACCAATATCCATCATATTGTCAACCAACTGTCCGCTGTCTTCAAATTCAGCTTCCGGAATGAAATGCATGCAGACTCTATCATTGTCAGGAAGGAACCTGGTCTTAAGTGAAGGATCCAGCTCTTTGTACAGATATCTTTTTACCCATTGTTTACAGGAAGCCGTGTTGTCGCTAAGCTCCGGGCAGGCATTAAAGAGCGCCGTCCAGAAGCCATCATCGAGCTGCCCATCTTTCGTCAGTTCGTCAAACAGGCGGCTTAGCTCTCTGGTCTTCAGCTTCGGGCTTTTCTCCAGGAAGTCCCGAATGAAACGGATCAGCTTCTCACGGACTTCCTCCGGCAGGCTTTCATCTTCCTGCAGCCCACTCAGTGTCATCCCGTCAGCATACTGCGAGATACGATCCCGAAGCATTCCATAGGTGGAAGACGATGCTTTGTCCGGAGTGCTTCCATGTCTTAGAGAGACAGGCTCCAGGTCAGCTCCTTCATCAAAACTTCCGGCGCTGCCGATAACTATGATCTTATCGATGTTGTACCTGGACAGAACGGTCTTTATACCGGCTTCCGTGTCCAGAAGTGCATCCATGTAATCGAGCCCGGATTCATTTTTAGCAGAAAAAAAGCGTACTGGCAGATCAGTATCCGCAGCACTCAGAGATGTCATAAGTATATTTTGCGCCATTGCCTTGATCCTCCTTTATATATACCTCCGAAAAGGGACAGTCCCTTTCTGGAGGATTCGATTGCTTAAGAATTGCTCCGAAAGGGGACTGTCCCTTTTCGGAGCATTATTGAAAATGTTTATTCTATTTCTATATGCACTCGATCGAGTGCCTGGTTCATTTTATCGACTGCTGCCTCGAGGGTAGAGCCTTTTGCGATCACGTGGCCGATGCGGTCTGGACCGACGTGGAACAGGCGGGCGCTGTCGCCTGGCTTATAGTCGAACTGGATGTCTACGATATCCGGGTCGCCGGTCTCTGAAACGTGGGCTGTGTGGTCGGTAGTGCTGTCGTCGCCCGGCTCGACTGTGGTCGATGTTCCGTCTGGCAGCTCGTACCACTCGCGCTTTATCGTTCCTGTCTTGTCTGCCTGGAGGAGCATGCTCGCATTAGGTGTAAGCTGCGGATCTCCGTGCTCGTCTTTCGCACAGGCGAAATCAACGTGCTCGCCAAGTGCGACACGAAGGATCTTCTCGTAGTAATCGAACCCGTAGTATATGGAAGTCAGCTCTGCGAGGCAGGTGGCGCCGGAACGGCCGCCGATCTCGAGGACATAGGCTTTGTCGTCTTTCATGATGAAGTCAGCGTTGATAGCACAGTTGTCGAGCTTCATGGCTTTGATCGCCTTGCCGAGCTCGATCTCGATTTCATTCACGGCCGCGTTGCTCACGTCGAACGGGGCGTAGTGGCCGATCGGAACGCCGGTATCGCCGTGGAACACGTAGTCACCGTGCGGCAGGATGAACTCGACTTTTCCGTCCTGAACAAAAGCCTGTGCGCCGAATTCGTCTCCTTCGATGAACTCTTCGACGATATATTCGTCAGACCTCGTGTTCGCGAGGACATTCTCACGGGCGGCAGCGAACTCTTCGGGCGAGTCAACGCGTGTGATCCCGCGGCTTCCGGATGAGTCGATCGACTTGAAGATCAGCGGGAATTCCAGGCCTTCGAGCTTGTCCGCATAATTCTCGTCGTCCGTCTTGATCCTCCTGAACCTCGCGGTGCTTACGCCAAATTCCTCGTACTTCTCTTTCATGAGGGATTTGTTGGACGCGATCCTCGCAGCTTCGGCGGAGAGCCCGCGGAGCCCGAGCGCATCGCAGACCGCGCCGACAGTTATGACCGCGACGTCAGTTCCGGCCGTCACGACACCGTCGACCTTCTCCATACGGGCGATGTCGATGATCTTATCATAGTCCACCGTGTTCTCATAATATATCTTGTCCGCAAGCGCGAATCCAGGGTAGTTCCCCGGAATGCTCGCGACGATCGTATACAGGCCGAGGCGCTTCGCCGTCTGGATGAGCGGCACCTGGTATATGCCCGCGCCGAGTATCAGAATCTTTTTCATATGTTGATCCTCTTGAATGGTTATATAGTTCCTGGGAAAACTGGCTAATGGCTATTAGCCATTAGCCGCAGAAACATATGATGTTTTTGCCTTATTTCAAATGAATTTCCTGCAATTGAAAAGTTACTGTTCATTACCATCTGGTTTTTGCTCGGAGTCAGACGTGCCCGAATGTACCGCGCGCACCACGAACTGCGGGTCGTGGCCGGTCACGAGGAACATCCGCCCGACGTATTCGCCGATCAGGCCGAGGAACATCATGTTAAGGCCTGAGAAGAATGTGATCGTTACCATAGTTGATGCCCAGCCTACTGCCGTGGCAGGATGGACGATCTTGTGGATCAGCGTAGCGACGGCGCCGATGAGGGCGAGGACAGCGACGAGCATGCCGAGCCTCGATACGAACCTTAATGGCACGATGCTGAACCCCATGATATTCGACCAGAGGCCGAGCAGCTTCTTCAGAGTGTACCCCGACTCGCCGTATGCCCGCTCGAAGTGCTCGACCGGAACGCTTGAAATGTTCTTTGTCGTCCGGAGAAACAGCCCCTGCAGGTGAGTGTACTTCGTCTTGTAGTTGATGATGCTGTCGCGGACGAATTTTTTGATGATCCAGAAGCTGGACGTCTTCATGTCCTTCGGCTTACCGATGAGGATCCGCACGGTCTCATAGTTCACCCAGCTCCCGAAGTTCCGGAACCCCGAGTGCTTCTTGTCCTTGTAGTAGCCGTACACCACGTCGTAGCCCTTGTCGAACTCGTCAAAAAGCTTCGGAAGCTGCGACGGGTGTGTCTGCATGTCGTCGTCCATGCTGATGATCGCATCGCCCGACGCGTAGTTCAGCCCTGCCATGGTCGCATTGTGCTGCCCCGCGTTGATGGCGAGCTCCACCACCGTAATATTATCAAAATCTTCACACAAAGCATGGAGCTCCCTTACGGTCTCTCCATCATCCGGCGAGCAGTCGTCCACGAGCACGAACTCAAAAGGCGTGCGGCCCAGTTCATTCATCTTCGCCGACGTCTCCGTCACCACCTGCCTGATCGTGTGCGACGACTTATAACACGGAATAACTATCGAATACATGACCCCTCCAAATTTGACTATACCTATAATCATTATACCATAGAAGATGACAAAAGGGACGGTTCTGTTTGTCACCATACTATCCGGCAGATCAATCACACCTTGTTAGTAGCTGTTTTTCGAATTGTTATGGGATTGTCTACAACTTATCATCAGTTTCCGCACTAAATAGAAAATGTGTGATTTCAATGGATACAGCACTTTAGACAAAGTATGAAGCGCGGAATTTCAACATTTCCAGCTGGTGCGGAAATGCAGTTTCTGTTGTGGACAATCCCATAACATTTTGAATTTTGGTGCATACTTTTCATGTGAAGACTCACTTCGTGTGGTAAAATAGGGATATGTAAGTGAGGTGATTCTGATGAGTATGAAGTACAGCAGGAAGATTTTGCTAATAATATGTGCCGTCATGGTTTTGATGTGCTCGGCGGGGCTTGTGTATGCGGAGCCCATCGAGTATGGCACTCTCGAGGATAACTATGACGGTAAAACGGTGATCCTGAGCACAAATGACGTGCATGGTGCGATTATGAATTATCAGTATGTCGCCGGGCTGAGGGACGAACTGGTAAAGCGTGGTGCACATGTGTATATCGTTGATTCGGGCGACTTTATGCAGGGCGATATTTACGTTGCCTGGAATAAGGGCTTATCGGCGATAGAGCTCATGAATAAGGTTGGGTATGATCTTGTAACTGTGGGGAATCACGAATTTGACTATACTTTCCCGGAATTCAAGAGCAGCCTGAAAGCCGCGGATTTTGATTATATCTGTAATAATATGATCGAGGTTGCGACCGGAGAACAGGTATTCTATGATTATGAAGTTTTAGACAAATACGGTGTGGCGATTGGATTTTTCGGTGTCGACACTCCTTCTACAAAGACGGAATCAGCTCCGAGGAACACAGAGGGCATATCGTTTCTTGACAGGGGCTCTGACCCGACGATATACAAGAAAGCAGCGGATGATATAAAAGCGCTGAAGGAGAAAGAACATGCTGATATCGTAATAGGACTCACGCATCTTGGCATTGCAGAAAGTTCGGCGCCTTACAGGTCGTACGACCTCTGGGATTATCTGAATAAAGTGGATACATTACCGGACATGCTCTTCGACGGCCATTCACACGATACGATGACGAGCGGCAACAGCGGCGAGCCGATCATGCAGACAGGCACCAAGCTCGCAAATGTAGGCGTAGTCGTAATAGATGAAGAGAAAAAGAAAATAGAGCGGAATTTCCTGTATAAAGTAAGCGACATAGAGACGTCCGGCTGGAGCAGTAAAGATGTCGCAGATCTTGCGGAAGAGATAAAAGTTACAGTCGACGACCTGTACTCACAGAAGGTCTGCGATTCACTGGTCGACCTCAATGGTGCAAGAGACAAAGCTGAAGCTGAAGCACAGGATCCGCCGTTCCCAAACGGCAACCGCGACGGGGAAACCAACTTCGGTGATCTGTCGGCAGATTCTTACCGCGCGGAAGGCTTAAAAATGATAGAGACAAAAGATATCCCGGATTCTGATGCTGATCATGTGATAGGCTTCATAAATGGAGGCGCCATCCGCAAAGGAATAAAAAAGGGCGATGTCACGAAGGAGGACATACTGAAAGCATTTCCATTCAGCAATACGATCTGTGCCGTATATGTCGATGGAGGCGATCTTCTTGAGGTGATGGAGGCTTCGGCATTTGCACTGCCTGATGAAAACGGAGGATTCCCGCAGATCTCCGGTATGGACTATACTGTTGATACACGATACATATATTTCCCGCGTAAAGATCCATATCCGAATTCGACATACTTCGGTCCGCAGCTGATCCGCAGAGTCACGATAAACAGCGTGAACGGCAAGCCGTTTTCACCGGAAGAGACATATGTCGTTATGACGAACAACTACTGCGCAACAGGCGGAAACGCATGCTACCTCTTCAGCCTGGCAAAGTTCATAGACAGCGGCGTGACAGATGTGGATTCACTGGTTGCATATATCAACGATGATCTCAGCGGCACCATTGGTACACAGTACAAAGACCCTGAAGGCCGTATCAGCATAGTGACCGGCCCCGAGAAGAAGAGCACGAATCCGATGACTGTCAAGGTCACGAACAAAACCGTGAAGTACAAGAAAGCGAAAAAATCCGCCCAGAAAGTAAAGCCATTCAAAGTCTCCAAGGCAGCCGGCAAAGTCACCTACAAGAAGACAGGCGGCTCCGCACGCCTGACGTTTAACAAAAAGACAGGCGCCGTCACCGTTAAGAAAGGCACGAAAAAAGGCACATACAAGATAACAGTGAAATTCACCGCTTCCGGCGACGACTACTACAACTCAAAGACAAAGACAGTCACCGCAAAGATCCGCGTGAAATGATATGAACCTCCGAAAAAACCTCCGAAAAGGGACAGTCCCTTTTCGGAGCATTTTTGACCTCCGAAAGGGGACTGTCCCTTTTCGGAGCTTGAGCATGGGAAGAAGGAATTGGATTAATGGGTGTTAAGATAGCTGAGAGAAATATCATTACTTTTCTATGTGCTGCGGTCATCGTGATGTGCTCCGCGGGCTTTGTGTATGCGGAGTCTGTGCAGTATGAGGATCTGGCTGACAGCTATGAGGACAAGACTGTGATACTCAGCTCGAATGATGTGCATGGCGCGATAGATGGGTACCAGTACATTGCGGGGCTCAGGGATGAGCTAAACCGCCGCGGCGCGGATGTGTATCTGGTCGATGCCGGCGACTACAGCCAGGGCGACATCAATGTCGCCTGGGATAAAGGTATGTCTGCGGTAAACATGATGAATGCCGCGGGATACAGTGTTGCTACGCTTGGAAATCATGAATTCGATTATGGGCGCGAGCAGCTCCTGAGCAGCGTGGATAAGGCGAATTTCTCGATCATCTGCGGTAATGTTATTGATAAAGAGACAAAGAAGACTTTGCTCAAGAACACGGAAACGATCAAGAACGGAGAGCTTTTGATCGGATTCATCGGTCTCGAGACGCCGGAGACCATGGACAATTCGCTTCCCGGCATCCTTGACGGACTGACATTCCTGGACGACACGACCGATCCGAAGATCTTTGAGAAAGCCGCGGAGGACGTGAGGTCGCTTAAGGATGACGGTGCGGACGTCGTGATCGCGCTCTCGCACCTCGGGACATTGGAGCGGTCGATACCATGCCGCTCGTATGATCTCTGGGATGCATTCAATAAGGATCCGGAGAAGAATGACCTGGACCTGATAATTGACGGACATTCCCATACGGTGCTCACCGAGGGCGAGCACGGTGAGCCGATAATGTCGACAGGCACAAGATTCGAGAATGTCGGCGTGACTGTGATCGACGAGAAAAAGGAGAAGATCGAGAAGAGATTCCTGTATAAGATCGACGACGTCAAGGCTAAGGAATGGTCGAATGCCAGTGTGAAAGCTGAGGCTGACAGGATCCTGGAAGAAGTAGACGAGTATTATTCTGTTAAGATTGGCCGCTCTGAGTATGAGCTTAACGGGCAGGTATCCAAGAAAGAAGCGGCGGAACAAGGGCTGGTCTACCCGAACGGAAACCGCGACGGTGAGACGAACACAGGTGATCTTGCGGCTGACGCGTTACGCGCAATGGCGCTTAGGGCATATGAAGAGGGCGTGTCGTACGACGTTGATTCAGATCATATCATTGGCATCATGAACGGAGGCGCGATCAAGAACGGTATCCCGAAGGGCGAGATTACCAAGAGGGATGTATACAACTGCACTCCGTATCGAAATACGATCTGCGGCGTTTACATGAAAGGAAGCGTACTTCTTGAGGCCATGGAAGCGTCCACACAGACCATGCCGAATCAGATCAACGCCTTTCCGCAGGTATCCGGAATGGAATACACTATCTATACAGGAAGTAATTACTATCCGCTGGACGACCCGTACCCGGGGTCAGTCTGGCACGGGCCGAAAGAGATCCGCCGCGTTAAGATCACGAGCATCAACGGCAAGCCGTTCAGTAAGGATGACAAGTACCTCGTGATGATGAACAGCTTCTGCGCAGGCGGCGGCGACACATACTATCTGTTCGGCCAGACCGAGGATCAGTTCGATACCGGAGTGATCACGGCAGATGCGCTGATCGCATACATTGAGGGAGACCTGGGAGGCGTCATCGGCGAGGAATATGCCGATCTGACAGGCTCCGGACGCATCAAAGTCTCGACTGACTCGCAGGAAAAGTCCGCGAACCCGATGAAAGTCAAGGTCACGAACAAAACCGTGAAGTACAAGAAGGTCAAGAAGTACGCTGTGACAGTAAAGCCATTCAAAGTCTCCAGGGCAGTCGGCAAAGTCGCCTATAAGAAGACAGGCGGCTCCAAGCGCCTCACCCTGAATAAAAAGACAGGCGCCGTCACCGTGAAGAAAGGCACAAAAAAGGGCACTTACAAGATAACAGTAAAAGTCATCGCCGCCGGAGACGACGACTATAAGGCTAAAAGTAAGACAGTCACCGCTAAAGTACGCGTGAAATAATGTGTTTTTGGGAGCATCAATATATGGTATAATTACCCTAGATTATTATTGTTTTGGGCATATAGGTAGTTGTTTATGCATATCAAGTTTAATGTCCCGCCTGTTACGGGCAGGGAAGCGGAATATATCGATGAGGTCATAAAGAGCGGCAGGATCTGCGGGGACGGTGAGTTCACGAAGAGGTGTGAAAAGCTGCTGGAGGAGATGACCGGGGCGCCGAGGGTCTTGCTCACGTGCTCGTGTACGCAGGCGCTTGAGATGGCGGCTGTGATGGCGGACATCCAGCCGGGAGACGAAGTGATCGTGCCTTCGTACACGTTCGTTTCGACGGCGAACGCGTTCGTGCTGAGAGGCGCGAGGATCGTGTTCGTCGATGTCAGGCCGGACACGATGAATATCGACGAGAATCTGATCGAGCAGGCGATAACGGAAAAGACAAAGGCGATCGCGCCGGTGCACTATGCCGGGGTCGGCTGTGAGATGGACCGCATCATGGAGATCGCGGACAAGTACGGGCTCAAGGTGATCGAGGACGCGGCGCAGGGCGTGATGTCGAAGTACAAAGGCCGCGCGCTCGGGTCGATCGGTGACTTCGGCTGCTACAGCTTCCATGAGACCAAGAACTACTCCATGGGAGAGGGCGGCGCGATTTTGATCAATGATCCGGCGGATGTCGAGAGGGCGGAGATAATCCGCGAGAAGGGCACCAACCGGAAGCGCTTCCTGCAGGGCAAAGTTGACAAGTACACATGGGTCTCGAAAGGGTCGTCATTCCTTCCAAGCGACATCAATGCGGCGTACCTGCTCCCACAGCTCGAGATGGCTGACGAGATCGATCAAAACCGCCTTGCCGCATGGGATACCTACTACCGTGAGCTGAAGCCGCTTGAGGAAGCGGGAAAGATCGAGCTTCCGGTCATCCCGGATGGCTGCGAGCACAATGCCCACATGTTCTATATCAAGACAAAAGACAACGACGAGAGATGCAGGCTCATCGACTTCCTCGCTGAGCGCGACATCTCATCGGTCTTCCATTATATACCGCTCCACTCGTCTGAAGCCGGCCTCGAATACGGAGAATTCCGCGGCGAAGACCGCTACACGACGAAGGACAGCATGCGCCTGCTCCGCCTCCCGATGTACTACGGGCTTGACGAGCAGACAGTAAAGCGCGTGACTGGCGCGGTGCACGAATTCTACAACAAGTAACGAGAACCTCCGAAAGGGGACAGTCCCTTTTCGGGGCAGAACATCAGGAGCGAAACCTCCGAAAGGGGACTGTCCCTTTTCGGAGCTCTTTTCGGAGTATAGGGGGATATGGCATGATTTCATTGTTCGCGGCAGCGCCTGACCGGCTTGAGCCTTATGAGGAGCCGAGGCGTAAACAGCCTAATATAATTCTGACACTGCTTTTGTACACGATCCTCGCTGCTGTTATGGGGGCGGGGGTGTATTTCCTGTTCTACGACCAGCAGCGGACGCTCGTCCACTTCGGCGCTGTGAACAAGGATGCGTTTTCGCAGCGGTATATTTTCATTTTCGAGTTCCAGAGGTTCCTACAGCATTTCTTAAAGAACGGGACGATAAATACGTGGGACTGGTCGATCGGCCTGGGCGCGGACGGCTATGCGTTCAACCTGGCCAACCTTGTAAACCCGCTCAACTACATAACGCTTTACCATCCTGAGAAATATGCGGATATCACGTATTCGATAAGCATACTTCTCCGTATATATTTCTCGGGGTTCTTCTTCATATTCTTCGCGCGGAAGCTCGGACTATCAGGCATACAGGTGATGGCCGGGGCTTTGATGTACGCGTTCTCGCCGTGGAATGTCGTTGCGAGCCTGTCGCAGGG
>CAZBFD010000051.1:0-10179 GCA_964491055.1 uncultured Eubacterium sp. | reverse complement strand
TGCAAACAAGATAAGCATAAAGGTAAAAGGTGCGTCACGCAGGATAGCGTTCACGCCATATGAGATGGAGCTTGAGCCGGAAAAGGGCGACAAGCCACGCAAGTCTGAAATGAAGCTTCCGAAGGGGACAGTAAACTACGGAGGAAGCCACCTTGGGACAGAAGGATTCGGAGGAAAGTCTTCTTACTCATATAAAGCATCGGAGAACATCACAGGCGTCTGGACTGACGCAGTAGGTAAGCTGTACACGGCTCCGCAGAGCGAAGATGTACAGAACTACTTTGTTAGTGAGAGCCACTACAATGTGATACAGTATGAGAACTATCTGGATATCCCGGACAAGCTGAAGCAGCTGATAAGCCGGGAGATCGGGCCTTCGGGCGACATCTCAGAGGATCATGCCGAATATAAAGAGACTATCGACAAGATATCGAACTACCTGACAAGCTACTATATCTATTCTGAGAACTTCAGCAAGCCGAAGGGAAAGGAAGACATCGTCGAGAAGTTCGTTGAAAGCAGGAGCGGGTGCGACATGCATTATGCGACGCTTGCGACGCTCATGTTCAGATACTTCGGGATCCCTGCTAGATATGTGGAAGGATATATCGTGACGCCTCATATGGTCGAGGGCAAGGCCGGAGGCGATGAGATAGATGTAACAAAACAGTCGAGCCATGCATGGACCGAGATCTATATCGACGGATTCGGATGGGTGCCGTTCGAGGCGACGCCGGAATACCAGGGGATCATGAAGGAAGCTGACATGACGATCGGCCTCCAGAACGTGGACTATGAGAATACTCCGCCAGAGCCTGACCAGCAAGAGGAAGAAGACTTTGACGAAGAGGAAGAAGAGGACAACGAGAAGATCGGAAAGAAGCTTCTCCAGCTGCTCCTCACTCTGATAATCATCCTGATCGCATGCATCCTGCTTTACATCGCGTATAAGTTCGGCCATGTGATCCTTGAAGAGCGCAGATGGAAGAAGGCATTCCAGGATCAGGACCCGAAGAAGGCAATCAGGGCGCTTTACCAGTACGCTCTCATAAAGAAATGGAAGCTGTCAGGAGTCGCTGAAGGACTCGGGCTCAGAGCGTCATACAGCGAAGAAACGATGACGGAAGGCGAGCGCAGGGCGATGCTCTCTGAGTTCGAGAAGGCAAAAGAGCAGGCTAAGCAAGATAAGGCGCTGGAGAAAGAAAGAAACAGGAAAGAGAAAGCCAGGGCAAAAGAGCAGGCTAAAAAAGAGAAGGCAGAGCTCAAGGCGGAGAAGAAGCAGGAGAAAACTGAAGCAAAAGCTGAAAAGAAGCTGGAAGAAGCTGACGCAGCAGTAGAGGAAAAGCAAGAGAAAGCTGAAACAACAGAGAAATGAAGAATATGATAAAAAAATCTGCAGTCTGGATTTTGATCGTGCTCGTCATGATGACGGCTGCGGTAACTTCCGGATGCGGCGGCAGTGAAGGCGAAAGCGGTGGAAGTAATTCCATCGACTCTGTAATGAATAACGCCGCGGAATATCTGGTCGAGAATGTAGAAGTCGATTCGATCGACTCGATGGGCGGCGGCTGGGTGCCGTTCGCGCTTAAGATGTCAGGGACTGACGCTGCAGATGATGAGTATTACGGCGCGTATTATGACAGCATCAGGGTCGCGGTGAAGACGAACGACGGTGTTCTGAGCGAGGACCGTCCGACTGCGAATGAGCGTGTGTCAATGAACCTGAAGGCCATCGGGAAAGACCCGACGAACGTCGAAGGCGCCGACCTTATGGAAGTAGTCGACGACTATGATGTGATCTTCAGGCAGGGCCTGAACGCTGAGATCTATGCCCTTATCTCGGCTGACTACACTGGATATGTGCTTACACATGAAGGTGATTATCTGGACGATCTGCTTGTATCTCAGATACCGGATGGCTCGTTTGGCATGGACAGTGATCATCCGGATTCTGATATGACGGCGATGGCGGTGCAGGCACTTTCGATCTATGACAGCCGTATAGAGGGAAATGAAAAGAGTGATGATCGTGCGGCGAGCGCGATCGACAAGGCTCTTGAGTGGCTGCAGAACGAGCAGCAGGATGACGGAAGCTATGGCAACTCCGAGTCCACAGCTCAGGTGATCATCGCTCTTAACTGTCTTGGAAGGGACCCTCAGTGTGAAGAATTTACAAAAGGTGACAACGACCTGTATGACGGACTGATGGCGTTCCACACTGAAGAAGGCTTCAGCCACGAGGCAGGGGACGAAACGGATATCATGGCTACGGAGCAGAGCCTGATGGCGCTTGACGCGATAAAGCTGGCGAAGGATGGAAAGCGTATCTTCAAATAGCCTGCCGAGATGAGATAGAATTTATGCGGCCGCAGTGCTGACATGAAGTCAGGCGGCCGTTTTATATATGGAGACTTGCGGATGGATGATGAATTACTGAAAAAAGCGAGATCAAAGCATAATAAGGTTATACTTACAGTCGTCGTGCTGGCGCTTTTTGCGGCGGCGTTCTTCATCGGCTTCAGGATCATGGGCCCGGGAGCAGGGAAGAAGCCCGGGGCTACTGATGCAGGGAATGGCGGGACCGTTACCATATCTATTGATTGCAAGAACCTTGCGGATGACATGTCAAAGCTGACAAAGCCTGAGCTTAAGAAGTACATTCCAGAAGATGGAGTGATACTGGAATCTACAGAATATGATTTTGATGAGGGACAGAACGTGTATGATGCTTTGGAAGCCGTATGCCTCGCGAACGACATACAGCTGGAGTCTTCAGAAGACACAGTATATAAGTCGCGCTATATCGAAGGGATCAATTACCTCTACGAGAAAGACGGCGGCAGGATGAGCGGCTGGCTGTTCTCGGTAAATGGCGAAGTACCGAACTACGGCGCGAGCAAGGTAAAGCTTAAGGACGGTGACGAGATCCGCTGGTTCTACACCGTGAACTACGCCGAAGACAGCAATATGTGATGCGGGGCGGCTCGGTAGTGCCGCTATTTTTTATAGATAATATGCAACACTTCGTATCATTTTCTGCACTTAATAAATGAAAGCTTTCGTACGCTGCGTACAACAATTGTACAGGAGAGACAGGAAGAAATGAATGAGCTGGAACTTATAAAAGCTTCTATATGCGGGAGCCGTGACGCGTTCTGTGATCTTTATGATCTGTACCGCGTCAGGCTGTACCGCTATGCGTACTACAGGCTGAGAGACCGGGACGACGCTGAAGACGCTGTGTCTTCATGTGTCCTTTCCGCATGGGAGCAGATCGGGAAGCTGAAGGAGCCGGAGGCATTCCAGGCTTGGATCTTCCGCATACTCAGGGGCTCATGCGCGAAGATCATCAAAACCCAGATCGAAAGCAGGAAGGTCATTCCGCTGGATGTGGCTGGAAGTACGGACGATCCTGATAACAGCAGCAATGAAGTAATGGCAGAACGGTCACAGGAGGACTCGAACGCACAGAATCCTGAGCTAAGCGCGATACTTATGGAGGCGCTTAACACACTTGATGAGGAGTCACGCGAGATGGTGCTTCTTTCTACAGTCGGAAGGCTGACGAGCAGAGACATCAGTGAGATGTACGGGATGCCGCAGGGGACGGTAAGGTCGAGGCTTTCCAGAAGCCTGGCAGCGATGAGGAAGCTGATGGAGGCAGGAAATGAGCGATAAGAAAAAGGGTATGGAAATAGATAAAATGGCAGAAGAGACAGAGACTTCCGAAGAGCTTCGCCTGGAAGATGAGCAGTATAAGGAAGATCTGGATCATATCTCTGATATGTTTGAGCAGGATGATCTGGAAGTACCTGACAGTCTGTCGAAGGAAAATGTCGCGAGCATGCTCGCGGAAGCAGATCATAATGCAAAAGATAAGGCAGAGAACGTTTCTGCTAAAAAGACCGTGAAGAAGCATATCTGGCAAAAGCCGCTTGCATGGGCAGCTGCCATTGCTGCATGCTTCCTCCTGGTGGCTGTGCCGGCGATGAGGAACGCCGGACAGACAGATACTTCAGATCTCAGGACATTCGAGTCATACAGCGAGATCTATAAAATGCTCGATGACCTTAACGATACAAGCAAGTATGATCTGTACAAGAATGACGTGGTCTATGAAGAGGATGCTGATATGGCAGCCGGAGAGGCTGAGGGCGGAAGCCGTACATACGCGGCAGCACCCGGAAAGAAGAGCCTGGCATTGAATAATGGAGCAGCACCGACAACTTCAGGAGGAGAAGAGCACTCGGATACATACATTCAGGTAGAAGGAGTAGACGAAGCAGATAAAGTGAAAGTCGACGGTAAATACCTATATTTCATCAACTCGATGCATGACAAGGTTTTGATATACCAGGCTAATCACGGGAAAGCCGTTAAGGTATCGGAGATAAGTGCAGAAAGCGGATCGAACTTCAGTGATATTTTCCTGAATGGAGACCGGCTCGTTGCGATAAGCGAGATCTACGACGAATACAGGGATACCCGCACATCAGCCGTGGTCTATGACGTAAAGGACAGGGAGCATCCGGAGAAGGCAGCGGAATATGTCCAGAGCGGATCACCGGTGTCACAGCGCATGGTCGGGAATATTCTGTACCTTGTGACGGACCAGTATGCATATGGAAGAGACATCCCGTACTGCGGGGACGGCATGGTCACGGAAGACCTCAAAGCTAAAGATATAAGCTGCGTCCCGTCACCTGCAAGAGCAGAATATACAGTTATCGGCGCGGTCGATACAGCCTCGGGGAAGGAGCTCAGCCATGTCACGAAGGCGGTGCTCGGCGGATCACAGGACATCTACTCGAACGGAGACAACCTCTATGTCGCGGGAACGACATACATCAAAAAGAAAAAGGATGACGGACCTGTCAGAAAGTATTTTCTGCCTGTCTTAAGCGGCGACGCTGCGACGATGATCATCAAAGTCAGACTTTCAGGCGGGAACATCAAGATCATGGATTCCTCAGTCGTGAAGGGGACGATCGACGATCAGTTCTCGATGGATGAGAAGGACGGAGAGTTCAGGATCGCAACGACTTCATGGAACGACAGCGGCGAGCAGGTGAACAATCTGTTCGTGCTCGACAGACATCTCAAGGAGCTCGGCCATGTGTCAGGCTTTGCAAGGGGCGAATCGATCAAAGCCGTCCGCTATGTGAAGGACAAAGCCTACGTCATAACATACGAGCAGACGGATCCTTTGTTCGTGATCGATCTTTCGGACAGCAAAGACCCGAAGATCGAAGGCGCTGTCAAGATAGACGGATTCTCAACTCTTCTCGTGCCGCTGTCTGAGGACAGGATCCTCGGGATCGGCTACGACGTCAAGCCGGTGGAGAGCTGGCAGGAGACGGTCGGCCTCAAGTTCGTGATATTCGACGTCTCAGATCCGTCAAAACCTGAAGTCGTGACGAGTAAAGCGGTAGACGGTGTGTTCAGCGGAGTGCAGGATGACCACAGGGCGCTCGTCATGCTGGGTGATGGTGAAAACGCCAGGTTCATCATCCCATGCTGGAAAGAGTATGACAGCTATGCTGTAGACTATTATGAAAACGCGGAAGAGAGCGGCGCAGATGAGACTGATGAAGAGATCTACGATGAGGAATACGCCGATGACAGTCCGCACGGCGGAGTTCTGACGATAACAGCGTCAGACGATAAGATCGACGTCGTAAATTACGATGAGGCGAAGAATGCGGTCGAGAGATGCCCGGTGATCGGGGAATTCATCTATGCGATCTGCGATACTGATGATGTAGTAACGTTCGACCTGAAATAGGTTTTGATAACTGGCCGGATATTCAGGAAGCCAGCCGATGCATAATGGATATGCGTCGGCTGGCTTTGTTAAACATATAAATGGATATGAAATGGATAAATTGTAAAATAATGGTTGTATTATGGTTTGAAATGTGATATTATCTGATTTAAGCAAGGGATAAATGGATATGAAATGGATAATACCGGGATTGAAAGGAGGTGCGTTATGCTGCTTACAGTAGAGACACTTCAGAAGCTTAAAGAGAAGAGTCACTTAAGCTACAGGGAGATCGCTGAACGGTCCGGCGTTCCGATAGGGACTGTGCAGAAGGTGCTTGGCGGGATAACCAGGTCGCCCAGAAGAGATACGCTTGAAGCACTTGCCTCTGTTCTTGCAGATCCGGGAGTCACAGGATCAGAAGACAGCAGCGGAAGTGATCCTGAGTTCTCATATAAGGCTGTGATCGATCATGATGATCAGGCGGGTGATCATTCTGAGGTGCATGAGACGGAGCATGTATATGGAGAGCCGGACTATGACAATGAACATGATCATCAGCTTGACGACATGGTGGAGAGGCTCCTTGATTCAAAGAAATCGGGTGAGTTCACAGTTGATGACTACTATGTGATCTCTGAAAAGTACAGGATAGAGCTTATTGATGGAGTGATATACGATATGGCCGCTCCGAAATTCGACCATCAGCATATAGCCGGGATCGTTTATACCCAACTTATGAATTATCATCTGTCAAGTAAAGAGAAATGCCTCCCCGGCATAGCTCCGATCGATGTACAGCTGGACCGTGATGATAAGACCATGGTGCAGCCTGACGTGATCGTCCTGTGTAAGAATTTAGTAAAAGATAATAAAGTAGTATATGGAGCGCCGGACTTTGTCATGGAAGTCTTCTCTCCGTCAACAAGATTCAAGGATCGTGTAATAAAGCGTGAGAAATATAAGGCTGCAGGCTGCAGGGAGTACTGGATGGTCGATCCTCTGAATAAACGTGTTACGGTCCTTGATCTGGAGAATAATCTTGACGGCATATATACGTTCGATCAGAAAGTGCCGGTTCGGATATCCGGCGGGAAGTGCGAGATAGACTTTTCACTGATCGAAAGCGGATTGAATGATCTTAGGCATATGGGACTTATATAGTGATGTTATGATTGATTAGGCGCTGTAATTACGTTACAATTTATATAGTTATTGTATTTACATCTGGAGAATTATTTTGGCATTTAATGACCTTAACGACAAACAGAAAGAGGCAGTCCTGGCGACTGAGGGGCCTCTTCTCATACTGGCAGGTGCCGGCTCGGGCAAGACGAGTACGATGACGCACAGGATAGCGCATCTCGTGGAGACGGGCGTAGACCCGTATAACATCCTTGCTGTGACATTCACTAACAAAGCGGCTAACGAGATGAAAATGCGGGTCGAGGACCTTATCGGTGACATAAGGGGCATGTGGATCATGACATTCCATGCTATGTGTCTCCGCATTCTTCATGTGCATGCTGAAGAGGCAGGATATAAAGACAATTTCGTGATATATGACACCGCGGACCAGAAGACGGTCGTTAAGAACATACTGAAAGATAAGGGAATACAGGAAAAGGAATATCCGCCACAGTACGTTCTTGCCATCATAAGTGACTGCAAAGAGAAAGAGATAGATCCTGAGACTTACAGAAAAGAATCAGGATCAACCGAAAAGAATAAAATAATCTACGCACTCTACAGTGAATATGAGAACCGGCTGAAGTCAAACAACGCTATGGATTTTGATGATCTTCTACTGGTGACAGTAAAGCTGTTCAGGACGCATGAAAAAGTGCTGGAGAAGTACCGCAGGAGATTCCTGTATGTAATGGTCGACGAGTACCAGGACACTAACCATGTGCAGTATGAGCTCGTGAGCATGCTCGCGGGGAAGCACCATAACATATGTGTAGTAGGTGACGACGACCAGTGCATTTACGAATGGCGAGGAGCAGACATCAGGAACATACTGGACTTTGAAAAGGACTTCCCTGAGGCAAAGGTGGTCAAGCTCGAGCAGAATTACCGGTCTGTCGGTAACATTCTGGCAGCGGCGCATTCGGTGATAAAGCACAATCAGGACCGCAAGGGGAAGAAGCTATGGACAAGCCGTGAGGACGGTGAAAAGATAAGCTACGCGAGATGCGACAGCGACAAAGAAGAAGCAAGCTATGTGACGCGGCAGATAGATTTCCTGAACAGGCACTGCGAAAGGAGTTACAGCGATATCGCTATTCTGTACAGGACTAACGCGCAGTCGAGGCTTTTTGAAGAAGCATTGTCAAGATATGGCATACCATACAGAGTCCTTTCCGGAACGCGTTACTATGACCGGAAAGAGATCAAAGACCTGATGGCATATATGCGCCTTGTCGTAAATCCTGCAGACGACCTTTCACTTTTCAGGGTGATAAATGAGCCGAAACGCGGAATAGGGGCAAAGACTCTTGACAAGCTGGCAGTATTTGCAAAAGTACGCGGGCAGAGCGTGCTGGAAGCGCTTACAGACGGTGATGAGGATCTGCTTTCCGCTATTCCGTCCAAGGCGTATGACAGTGTGAAGGAGCTCGTTCAGTGCATCAATTACTGCAGGGAGAATAAAGACATTATCAGCGTTTCTGAAATATATGACACACTCCTCGTAAGAACAGGATACATGAAAGCCCTGGAGAGCCGGAACTCTGTAGAGGCTGATGCGAGGATGGATAACCTCATGGAGTTCAAGACGGTCATAACCGACTATGAAGGAAGCTTCGGGTCGGGGTCTGATGAGAAGCCTACACTGGACGGGTTCATGGAGCAGCTCACTCTTGCTGCAGAAGTAGACGATTATGACGAGACACAGCCGACAGTTACTCTCATGACCATGCACAGCGCGAAAGGACTTGAATTTCCGGTCGTATTCATGCCGGGAATGGAAGATGGACTGTTTCCGGGGAGTAAATCCTTCGACAGCAGGGAAGGAATGGAAGAAGAGCGGAGGCTCTGCTATGTCGGGATGACCAGAGCGAAAGAGCTTCTTTACCTGAGCAGTGCTGAGGTGAGGACGAGGTATGGACGTACTGAGTTCACCAGAGAGTCGGAATTCCTCAGGGAGATAGACAAGTCACTGATTTCAGGCGATGCTGTATATGAAAAGAAGAGCTATAACAGCAGCCTCGGAGTGCCGACAGGGTCTCCTGACGGATTTGCGGCTGAGCCGTATCATCCTTTCGATTCGCTCAAGTACGCAAGAACTGAAACAAAGAAGACTGCCGCGGCGGTAGGAAGCGATACGGATTTTGATCCAGGAGACAAAGTCAGCCATCCGAAATTCGGAAGCGGCATGGTGATCGATAAGACTTCGACTATTGTCACGGTCGCGTTCGACGACTTCGGAATAAAGAAGCTGGCGATCGGGATAGCACCGTTGAAGAAACTGTAAACTTTTAGTCAGTAGATATATCGTATAATGGTGATCTGCAGTGAAAGCGCTGCGGAGAGGTGATGAAATGCCGGAACAGGATGTAAAAGAAAACAAGGATGTAAACATAAGCGGGGCAGACCCGACAGGGCCGGATCCTTCAGATAAAAAGGCGCGCATCAAGTGGCTGATCGACAGGCTCAACCTTGCTGCGAAAGCGTATTACCAGGACGCCGAGGAGATCATGCCGAATATTGAATACGACGCTTTGTACGATGAGCTCCTTGCTCTGGAGAAAGAAACGGGGATCATCTTCGCGAACAGCCCGTCGCAGAACGTCGGGTATGAGATCCTGTCTGACCTGCCGAAGGAGCGTCACCCGAGCAGGATGCTCTCTCTGGACAAGACAAAGGACAGGGAAGTCCTGAAAGCGTGGCTCGGCGACCAGGAAGGTATCATGTCATGGAAGATGGACGGTCTCACCATAGTCCTTACATATGACGGCGGAAAGCTGGTGAAGGCACTTACCCGCGGAAACGGCGATGTAGGGGAAGTGATCACCAACAACGCAAAAGTATTCGAAAATGTCCCTATCTCTATTCAGTTCAAGGGACATCTCGTGGTGCGCGGTGAAGCCATCATAAAATACAGCGATTTTGAAAAGATAAACGAGAGCATCGGCGACGCCGACGCCAAGTACAAGAATGCTAGGAACCTCTGCAGCGGATCTGTAAGGCAGCTTGATCCGAGGATCACGAAAGAGCGTCACGTATACATGATAGCGTTCACGCTGGTCGAGGCGAGCGAGCCGGATCTTACAGGCGCGATGCAGCCGATCGACTTCGTGTATCATCATAAAGAGTTTGAATGGCTTACTGAGCAGGGATTCGACGTCGTCGGATATAAGTTCGTGAACAAAGACAATATCCTTGATACGATCGAATGGTTCTCACAGGAGATC
>CAZBFD010000050.1:0-10236 GCA_964491055.1 uncultured Eubacterium sp. | reverse complement strand
CGGCAAGGAAATAATAATTGAGCATGCCGGGCTTCTTTCATCTTCGCAGTATGCAATGGATCTTGCCAATAAGCTTCAGGCCTACCAGCTTAACGGATATATGTTAGGTCAAACACTGTTCGTTACAAGTGACACTGTGGACGGCGGGATCAATTCACAAGAAATCAGCATATTAATCGACCGTATACGAGAACACTTCCCATATCTGTAACAATGTGTGGTAATGGTTGATTTAATAAGTCTGTCCGTAATTATCTGACAGCTCAAAATAATCCTTGAAATGTCAGGCAATCTATAATATAATCTTCATTGTGCGAATTGAACACATGGGGCATTAGCTCAGCTGGGAGAGCGCAAGGTTCGCAATCTTGAGGTCAGGGGTTCGATCCCCCTATGCTCCACCATCAGGAGGACACCGAAGTGGTGTCCTTTTTGCTTGCAGTACTGAGGTATATGACATAGCGGTTATTAATGCCGATAAAAAAGTCATAAAATCCTATATAATAATTGCTGTTACAGTGTAATTCACGCTTCATGGATCGTATATATAATAGGAGCGGCAAAATATCTGGCGCAGATGCAATCGTTCGCACAGTCTATGATGCGCGGGCGCGCCAGGAACTATGCGAACGACTTAAGCAGAAAGGGTAATACAGTGATCGATCCTGTTAAAAAAAGAGGACAGAACAACTGTCCTTACAGTAAGCAACACCGGAGAAGGGATAGCTGAAGAAGATATATCTCATGTATTTGAAAGATTCTACACGGGTGCAGGATCAAAGGGTGACAGCTCATATGGCCTTGGCCTTTCGATTGCAAAAGCAATCACAGAAAGGCATAAAGGAAAGATCACCGTGGAAAGCACCAAGGATGAGAAGACCATTTTTGCGGTTGTATTTTGAATACACTCTAGTTGGAATAAGATCATAGACGGATCGAAACCGCTATGCTTCATTATTCATTGTGTTTGAAATGGTTTCCTGATCGTATTTAAATATGATCACGCTATTTTTTTCTAACCCATTGATTATCCATTTTCTTGCGTGGATCGTAGGCAGCTCCATGATCAGGATATGAACTGCTCTACTCAGAGCCAGTGAACCCATTATCGGCATCAGTGAGTATTTCAGTACATCTATCATCTTTTCGAGGGAAAGGCTCAGCAGAATGAATACGGATCCGAAAACAAGTAATCCGATAAGCATACGTATAGTATCTTTTTCTTCTATCTTCAGCACTCGCTTTTCGTCCTGAATAAAGTTTGAAACAGCTGACCGGAACTTTTCTTCATCTATAGGCTTCTTTGATAAGACTGTCATTTTGATGTTCTGACTGTCATCAACATCGGCCGCTTTTGTTTTTAAGTACTGTTTTACGGCGAAGTTAAATTCAGGATCCGGACTTAACGGTGTATAAAGATCCTGTTCATTATCTACTACGAGGGCGATACTTTTCAGCTCTTTATGATTCCCTTCTTCTTTACCTGAATTCATGACGATCTACCAACCATTCTTAATGCTGATGTTTATATATTCGTTTTCTGGTCGCTCTGTCCTTCCAGGGTTATCCTGGTGGAATTCATTCCCATAAGGTATTCGTTTTCTATGTTTTTGGCTACGCTGCGCAGGATAGCTACGTTCTCCATCATTGTCGTGTCGTCTTCTGCTATTGGATCATATGGCTTCCCCAGGCTCCGGAAGTCTATCACTATATGGCCGTCATAGATCCTGACAAGCACGTCAACATAAGTGCTCTGGTCTTTTCTTGCGGCAGCGTTGACTGCTATCTCTTCTACGGCAAGGGCTGCTCTGTACTTGGTCCTTCTGTCCATACCCATTTCTTCACATATATTGTACAGTTTTTCACTGATTTCTGTCACTTCTTTGGAATTCTTTTCGATCGTCACATCCAGGACCGGTTTGGCCTCCACATCATTTTCTAATAGCAGCGGCCATATCAGCCTGCCCCCTGATCGTGATGCATATTTCATATTGCAGATCAGTATGACCACAATGAGCATGCTTGCAGTAAGCGGGAATGCGATCCATAAGCCGTTGATGCCCTTTATGCTCGTCAAAAGCCACGCGACCGGGATTATGGCGGCAAAGCTGTCAAGAGCACTCAGGATAGACGAATAGCGGTTCAGCCCTATTACTTTCAGGTAGTTATAGAATATTATGATCAGGTATCTCGGTATATATAACAGAGAGTATATCCTTAGAGCAGTGACAGCCAGTTTAAGCTGTTCAGGCTCTTTAATGTTGTATAACGAAGCTATAGGAGCTGTGAAAATAATGAACAGCGACGTCCCCAGAACGGAGATCGCAAAAATGCCTGCCATCGTTGTCTTCAGGATGCCTGCCTCGCCATGGAAATCGCGCTGGCCGTGAAGGATCGCCATCATCGGCACTGAAGCGGCGGCCATCGATCCCAGGAAGATCGTCATTACAGAGGCCGACTGTATACACAGAGAATAAGCAACGACTGCATTAGCACCGGCTGCCGTCATGGCCAGCCTGTTGCAGACCGCAAACTGTACCGAAAGGCCGACCTGGTTGATTGCGTCTGTGCTGCCGTATCTGAAAACATCCTTTATCTGAGCAAATGACCCCTTTACATCTTTACTTATATACAGCTTCATGCGGCCTGCCGCGAATGCAGCCACCATGATCAGAGCGGCGCAGATATATCCCGTGAGAGTCGCCCACGCCGCGCCTTCCACTCCCATATGAAATACGTGGATATATACATAATCCATGCAGATATTTATCACATTGGACGTGACGTTTACAGCAGTTGTTAATCCGGGATAGCCAGCCGCCGGTAAAAACGACAGTATGGTCATAGTCACGACCATCAGCGGCGCGGAAAGCAGCAGTACAGACAGATACTTTCTGAAAGGAACCAGCAAAGTCTCGTTGCTGCAGAGAAGCTTTGAAATTGGATCAATAAATAAAAAGCCTGAAAGTAATAATACCAGTCCAAAGGCAAATGCCAGAATGACTGCGCAGGTAATGCTCTTTCCTGCCGCATCGCGGTCCCGTCTGCCGATAGCGCTCGCATAAGCTGTCGATCCACCGCTTCCGAGGAGCTGAAGAGCTGCTGACATGATCAGAACGACCGGCAGGCCAAGGCTTATCACAGCCATAGCTTCGCTTCCGAGAAGGTTCGATACCAGCATGGTGTCAACAAAGTCATTAAGCGACAGCGCCGCATATGTTATCATCGTCGGAAGGAGATACTGGACAAATTTTTTATAAAGCAGTCGGTTCGATCGTACCATAGTTATACTGTTCCTTTAATAGTTACATTATATTTCTGATGAAATGTAGACATCTCCGGTTTTTCCGGTCAGCTGGTCCTGAAGGCCGTATACTGTGTTCGTAAGGCAGTATCTGCCGTCGTCTACGTATATCTCGATTATGTTCGGCTCCACTATGATCGACAGTTTATACTCACTGCTGTATGCCGGCAGGGTGAAGCTGTCTGGAAGCTTGGCTCTTTTCACAAACACCTGGCTGCGGTCGGTATGGATCGTATCATCCTCCATCCAGATCCTGTAGCCGCCGAGGTCGATGGAATCGCCGTTGGATATCTTAGTCTCCATGAGCCACGGCTTTTCCTGGCTTGCCTTAAATGATCCCATCTCATCTTCTGTGAGCTTTTTGTCAAAGTATTTCAGAACGTTTGGGTGGATCCTGAAGTAGAAACATCCATCAACAAAATCTATTACGCGTGGAATGCACATCATGCCGTTCCACGCTTTTTTATCAGACGGCATCTTAGCTTCTTTCGGCATGCGGAGCCAGGCGACCATGATGCGGCGGCCTTCCTCATCGACACATGTCTGTGTTGCGTAAAGGTCTCCTCCGTGGTCGATGAATTCGAATTCTCCGAGGTTGTTCAGCTTGCATGTCTCAGGATCAAAATCCACGGTGCCGATCATGGACTGTGACGTATATCCTTTAGACTTGGGGATTATATACATCGGTGATATCAGGAATATATGCTGATCTCCGATCTTGAAGATATCAGGGCATTCCAGGATACGGCCCAATTTTTTATCTGTCAGGACGGTTTTGATCGCCCATTTCTTCGCGTCGTCACTCTGGAGAATGATCACACGGCCTTTTTTCATCTTATATGTACTTCCGAGAGCCATGTAATATCTGCCGTCTTCCTCCCATACCTTCGGATCCCTGGTATGGTTGAAATACGCCACATCATCATCGTAAATGACAGGGAGGATGACCTTCTTCCCGTCGTAGTTGTCAAATGTGATGCCATCCGGGGATCTCATCATGACCTGTGTGCATTCATAAACGTCATTAAGGGAAATATGGCTGTTGTCATGTTGATCTGCATAATAGCGCACGCCTGTATAATAGACGAGCATCTCACCATTCAGCTCGAACGTGCTTCCGGAGAAGATGCCGTTTGCATCAAAATGTTTTGATGGGAAAATAGCCACTCCAAGATGCTCCCAGTGGACAAGGTCTTTACTGACCGCGTGCCCCCAGTGCATGGTGCCCCAGCGTGTTGAGAACGGAAAATGCTGATAGAACAGGTGATACTGACCTTTGTAATATATGAATCCGTTCGGATCGTTCAGCCAGCTTCCAGGTGCTTTTAAATGCAGTGTATCCATAGATCGTCCCTCCACGTCAATAATACCACACTTTTATGCACATCATCACTCTATAACTATATATAATTATGTATATCTCACCGGAAAAATAACTTCGTTTACGCATTATCTGTTGACAGCTTGTTGGACATCTGCCGGCCAGGCAGTATATAATAAAGCCGTATCAGTATATTGTTATGTATGACAGGAATCGGAACAATGAGAAAGATAGCATTTTACTGCTCGGGCAGGAATGAGCTGCCGCCTGATGGAATCAGCGGAATACAGTTCTTCCCTGACAGAGCATCCATGTGGGATGATCTTGCGAAAAGGATCCCTGACGCAGAGATCTCTGTTTATTTCACGCCGCCAGGTGAGTTTACTGCTGATATGGGCCTTAAGATAACCAGGTTCCCAGAGCGTGTTTCATATGTGCTGCTTGACGGAACAGAGACAGTAGAGGAGATAGCCGGGAGGATCGCCGGGGATCATCCTGATCTAGCGATTGCCTTTTCTATTCCGGTGCTTCCATTCGACTGGTCGGCGCTAAGGGATGCAATGGTAGGGGAAGAGCTTCGCCTGAGAGGAATCAGGACAATTTCCCATAGTGTCAGATTCACTTATGATTCATTTGAAAAGGACAGTATGTCAGATGTTCTTCGGAAAAACGGCTTCAATGTCGCACGAAGTGTTACTGTACAGAATAGTCTGTATCATGCTCATCTGACTGATCCTTCTATTCCTCAGAATGTGTATCGTGAATTCATACTTCGTAAGATCAGGGAGCTTCGCTTTCCGGTAATCATCAAGCCGACAGTATTCTCCGGGTCAGAAGGACTAATGGTCGCCAAAGATTTTGATGATGCAGAAGAAAAGCTGAACAAGTGGGAATTGGATTCGGATATACTTGTTGAAGAGCAGATCATCGGGGAAATATTCGGTATCGAATTATATGGCACTGACGGACAGTATCATGTGATGGAGCCTGTCATCTTCTCCAGTAACAGTGATGGAGTGACTGATTCAATTGCGAGTATCAAATCCGGCCCGGTACCTGATGAAAAGTACAACATTGATCATCTGAAAAAAGAAATGGTCCGGATGGCAGAACTCTTTGACTTGAGCGGCGCTGCGCAGGTCGACCTGGTCTTCTCCGAAGGAGAGTGGTACGTATTGGAAATCAATCCACGCTATACTACGATGTCTGATCTCTCGGCGGTGATAGAGGGAAAGCATGCTCTCGATATCTACGGTGAGATGGCGATGGGAGATCAACAAAATCCTGTCGGTGAAGACCGCCAGCTCACAGCTGGCGGCAAAGACGAAGGCCGAGCAGACTTTGATGGCAGAGAGCATAGGTTTGCCTGTGATTTCAAGACAAAAATTCTTGATCAGGAGGAAATATGCAGGCTTCGTGACAAATACAGCAGTATAGCGCAGGTCATGCGGGTGCAGACAGCCGTGTCGTCTGTCGGGCTTGTTGAATACTGCGAGTTCGTCATGGCGGCAGATACGAGGGAAGAACTGATAAAGGAGATACAGAACATAAGGGATGACAATAAGGATATCATAGATGATGAAGTTTATCGGAGCATAAAGTACTATTTACTGGAAAGGTGGCTTAAAAAATGAGCTTAAGGATAAAGTCGAGGAACTTACGAACAAGCTCGACCAGGCAATGATAATCGACATCAGCAGCTACAGGGCAACGATCCGTTTAACACGCTGCGGAATGTATAACAGCGGGACTGCTACATGTTACTCATATTCGTCTAACAGGGTTTTGATCATTCCGGTATCGATGTCGCCGCGCATCGTGTCGAAAGTGAATATGATGTCTACGCAAGGCACGAATCCTGCACGGATGTATCTATCAGTGCGCTCAGAGAAACTGTTCATATAGTCGGGGTCACCGAGCATGCCGGCATGCTCCCACATGATCACCTTGTTGTAGCGGTTGGAATAGAACGTGAAGTCAGGGTGCATCAGGTAGGGCCCGACATGAGCAGGCATTTCATAGATGCACGGCTTCCCGCGAAGCAGGAACTCATTATAGATGGCTACCTCGGACTTGGAACGAGTCCGGGTGCCATCTTTTGCTTTATGCGTAAGGTCAGACTCATAGCTGATGCCATACTTGTTGTCGATCGCAGCTTTCTCTTCCAACGCCGCTTCGTACCATTTCTCCTCTTCTGTCGGACCCGCGATATCTTTCAGATGCTCGGGCATAAGCCGATATACTTTAGGCAGCGAATCGTTGACTTCATTGTAATCAAACGGCATTATCATATCTGAAGCCTTTCCAAGTTGCGTCATATGCGTGTCAAGCTTCTGCAATGCTTTCTTCAGAAAGTGTTTTTCCTTGATCGTCTTGACCTCGCTGTTATCTTCACGGCCAATATACCTGGTCTTTCTCTCTCCATCCTCAAGCCAGGTCTCTGAGTAATACCTTACACCATTCTTTTGGGTAGAGGTCAGTACCTCCAAAACCGGCTGGACCGCGATCCGCGCAAAATGCCTGGAAAACCTGTAATGTAATGCCTTGCATTTTTTGATTTCATCACTAATGTAATTCTCCGCCCAGTACGAATTATTCATCTTTATACATCCTTTCGTCACCAGTTTGTCGGTTTGCTGAAATGCAAAAGTACAGCTAATGTTTATTCATAAATATACGTTGCTTCGTCGCCAATTTGTCGGTTTGCTGAAATGCAAAAGTTCAACTTTACTTAATATCACGACTTTTATAACGATATTAAGTAATCGAAATCTTGTTTGATGATCGTCCTAACGAGATTTTGATCATGATAAAGCAAAAAACCTGTTGGACCGATCACATTTGACTATGCCGAGTCAAATGTTGCTGACCGCTTGTGCAGCAGATAAGTCAGCCATTTTGGCATGAATACCCTGATGCGTTGGAAATACAGGAGTTAGCCTGTTTAGCGTAATAATGCATACTTATTAATTGATATGTATATTATACGCTGCTTATATATGTCGGGCAAGCCGTTATACAGAATTACTTAATTTTAGATGAAAATGCAGCATATTAAGTAAAGTTGAACTTTGTAATTTCTGATTTTCTGCCAAGATTGCATTTTTCTTTTTAGTGAAATACAATTATCTATAAAGTGAAGCGATACAATTGTATTAAGGTGGCTGTTTATGGCTGATTACAGAGAAAATGTTGAAAAGATGGCAAGCTCCCTTGGCGGGGGCGGAAACATCGTAAATGTCACGAACTGCATGACGCGGGTCAGGGTCACGGTAAGGGACGATACCGCGGTCGATGCAGCGGCGATCGATGGCATGGACGATGTGCTTGAGCTGGTGCATGACCGTGACCGGTATTACGAGATCGTCGTCGGACCTGGAAAGAGCAGGAAGTATGCGGACATTTTCCTCGAGCTGGGCCTTGGCACCGGTGCGAGTGCAGGACCTGGGCTCTTTGCTGGCAGCGATTCCGGAAATGGACCGGGCAAAACCTCGTCTTCGGATCCGGACCGGAATGGTGGCACGGCCGCGAAAGGTGACCTTAAAGCGAGTCTGGAAGGACTTACGTCCGGCAGCGGACTGAGCCGTGTCAAAGTTTTTCTGAAGACTCTTGGCGATATTTTCGTTCCGCTCATTCCCGGTATCATAGCAGCAGGGCTGTGCGCGGGGTTCGCGGCGATCATAGCTGCTCTCGTGCCGAACTATGCAGATATCAAAGCCTGGAGCATTGTATATAATCTGCTATCGCTAATAAGCACCGCGTTCATGACGTATCTGACAGCCTGGGCAGGATACCGGGCGGCGGAGCGTTTTGGCGCTACGCCGATACTTGGCGGCATGCTCGGCATGATAACTACGCTCCCCGGGATCACTGATCTAGCGCAGACACTTGGGCTTTATGATAAGGCAACGCCGCTTAATTCGATACTGTACACAGGTAAAGGCGGCGTGCTCGCCGTTATAGTCGGCGTGTTTCTGCTCTCGGTCGTGGAGAAGAAGATACGGTCGAAGATGCCGGAGAGCGTCGACGTGATATTCACGCCGCTTCTCACGATGATAATCGTCGCTGTGCCGTATATTCTGATCATAATGCCGGCACTCGGATATGTATCGAACGGCATAGTCTGGGTGGTAAGCAAGTTCTGCCTGTCGGACAGCATAATAGTGAGGCTGATCGCGGGATATGTCTCCGCCGCGATGTTCCTGCCGCTCGTCGCGGCCGGGATGCACCACGGGCTGGTCGCACTGTACTCGGTGCAGCTTCAGGAGCTGGGCTATGTAACGCTTTATCCTGCGCTCGCAATGGCTGGAGCAGGGCAGGTAGGAGCAGCGATAGCAATATATATCAAGGCTAAAAAGGTTGGCAACAAAAAGCTCTGTTCTGTGATCAAGGGCGCGCTCCCTGCCGGATTCCTCGGTGTGGGCGAGCCGCTGATATACGGAGTAACGCTTCCTTTGGGTAAGCCGTTCATAACGGCCGGCCTCGGAGCAGGGTTCGGAGGAGCAATTGTCATGGCTGCAGAAGTCGCTTCCACGACATGGGGGCCTTCCGGCATACTTGGCGCATTCGTGATGACGAGCGGGCCGAACGGCGCAGTGAAGAGCGTCATGTTCTACTTGGCGGGGCTCCTGGTCTCATATGTGTGCGCTTTTCTGATCACCAACCTCACATACAACGCTGCAGACCTGGAGCAGACAAAGGCACTTCATGCAGAGCAGGCACAAGCTGCTCAAGTGGAGCAGGAAAAGCTGTCAGAAACACCTGAGTGCAATGAGTGCGCCATGTTGGGGACCGTGCATGCTGAAAACTTTGAGAATTACCCGACAGTTCATCATGGCGATCCGATCGTGATAGAAGGAACCGGTTCTGGGAGTGAGACAGAGCAGTGTGATAATGAAAAGCAAGACTCGGCTGATAATGGGCAAGGTGATAATGAAAAACAGGAATCTGCTTTTGATGGTGAAAGCTCCGGCAGTTTTGAATATGAGATAAAGGACCCGGTCGGGATCCATGCGAGGCCGGCAGGGAAGCTGAGCCAGCTCGTGAAGCAGTATGACTGCAATGTGACGATCTCGGCTAACGGAAAGACTGCGTCCGCGAGGAGCGTAATAGAAATGATGGGACTTGGCGCTTCGCAGGGGACTCTGCTTAAAGTGTCTGCAGAAGGTAAAGACGCGGGTGCTGTGCTTAAGGCTGTAAAAGAGTTTCTGGAAAAGAATTTGTAAGTGGTAGATGTATATATAGAGTAGATTGAATAGCTATGAAAGAATTTGAACTGAAAGCTGCGCAGAACGGTTTTGCGGCAGGGAAAGCATATATTATCGGAGCGAAAGCTGCTGATGATACAGTTAAGTCAAATACTGATACCGCAGCAATGTCAGACACTGATGACACAGTAAAATTGGATGCTGATAATACAGTAAGATCAGTAGTTGATCCGGATGCTGAGATCAGGCGCTTTGATGATGCTGTTTCGAAGCTGGAGCGGGAGCTGTCTGAAGCTGCAGAGAAGGCGGGAAAAGAGAATTCCGGTATATATGAGATGGAGAGTCTTATCCTGACGGATGAGAAGTTCACTGGCGCCGCGAAGGACCTGATCCGGAACGAAAAG
>CAZBFD010000049.1:0-10412 GCA_964491055.1 uncultured Eubacterium sp. | reverse complement strand
GGGCCAGCTTAGGCTTTAGCAGGTTTCCTGCGTCCATTGAGCCTTCGGTCTTTCCTGCGCCGACGATGTTATGGATCTCGTCGATGAACAGGATGATCCTGCCGTTCGACTTCTCTATTTCATTGAGCACAGCCTTAAGACGCTCTTCGAACTCGCCCCTGTACTTTGCGCCTGCGATAAGGGCACCCATGTCGAGCGCGAATATAGTCTTATCTTTCAGGCCTTCCGGAACGTCGCCGTTGAAGATACGCTGTGCAAGTCCTTCCACTACAGCTGTCTTGCCTACGCCCGGCTCACCAATAAGCACCGGGTTGTTCTTTGTACGTCTGGACAGGATCTGGATCGTGTGGCGGATCTCTGAGTCACGCCCGATAACAGGGTCGAGCTTTCCTTCCTTTGCCATGTCGACCAGGTCGCGGCCGTACTTACTGAGCGCGTCGTAGCTGTCCTCCGGGTTGTCGCTCGTTATCCTCTGGTTGCCTCTTACCTTCGTCAAAGCCTCCAGGAATTTATCCTTTGTTATGCCGTAGCGCTTGAACAGCTTGGCGCTTATCGGCGGCTGAACATTAAGCAGCGCAAGGTAAAGGTGCTCAACGCTGATGTATTCATCCTTCATCCTCTCAGCGATCTTGTCCGCCTCGGTGAGTACCTGGCTTAGCTGCCTTGAGGCATACGCCTGGCTCGCGTTTCCGGAGACCTTAGGAAGCCTGTTGACCTCATCATTCAGGTCCGCCATCAAAAGCTCCGGCTTTGCGTCCATATATGTAAGAAGCTTAGGGATCAGTCCATCTTCCTGCTTGAGCAGCGCCAGATGAAGATGCTCCGGCGTGACTTCACTGTTCCCCAGCTGCACCGCGAGATCCTGAGCCTCAATCAGAGCAGCCTGTGCATTATTCGTATAGTTTTCACTCATATATTTATCACCCCTTTCAGGTAATTATCTTAATTAGCGGAAACAGCTGTAACCATTGAAATTTACGCTATTCCCCATGCTCTACAATTATTATATACCACCAAAAATCAAAAGTAAAGAGATTTTTAGCACTCTTTTGCATAGAGTGCTAATAATTAACAAAATCGTCACTTATCTGTCACATAAATGCGGTCCATGAGCGGTCTCAGAACTGTCAAGAAAGCTTGTAACATCCCGCATTCTTTTCCGACACAAAAAAACTGCCGGAGCAGGCGCCCGGCAGCTATTATCATTTAAGTTACTAATATACCCCCAACATCGGCGGTGAAGCTAAATCGTCAAGATTTTGATCGTCCTATATCCCCATGAGCGGCGACAAAAGCTTCATGATGAACATCGTCACCGGACTGAGGATCGCGCTCACTACCCCGAGGAGCACCAGGAAGATCAGGATGAAGTATCCGTACTGGTAGTATTTGTCGTACCAGCTGTATTTCTGCAGGTTGAACAGGTTCGTCACGATCCCGAAGCCGTCGAGCGGCGGCACCGGCAGCAGGTTGAACACCATGAGCACCACATTGATCATGACGACATTTAACAGGATCTGATAGATGATCGATGCAGTTTCTGATTGTGTCGACTGGAACACTGTGATCGCAATTCTAACCAGCAGGCTGAACACGATCGCAAGGATCAGGTTCATGGCGACACCCGCGAATCCGACCAGGATCTCGTCGCGCCTTCTGTTTTTATAGTAGCTCGGGTTGATCTGTACCGGGATGCCCCAGCCGAACCCGCAGAAAAGCAGGCACACCATGCCGACCGGGTCGATGTGCGCTAGCGGGTTGATAGTCACCCTGCCCTGCAGCTTGGGTGTCGGGTCGCCCAGTTTCGTCGACACATACGCGTGCCCGAACTCATGGAACGACAGCCCGATCAGGATCCCCGGCAGTATCATAAGCTTCTCCATGATCCAGTCCATCGGATTTGAATATCCGCCGCGCATCAGGCTGTTTACCGCCATCAGCACGAAGATCAGGATTATCGGAAGCATCGGATTTCTTCGTAAGTTATTCATTGTTTTCCCATTCCCTCTTTATCTTATAAATATAACTATGTATTTTCAAAAACCAGTGTGAAAGCATATGTGTTTTCACGGCTAACGGCTAATAGCCATTAGCCTCAGAAACATATGCACTTTTCCGGATGCTCGTACATCAGAACTCGATCCCTCTGCGAGCACGGATCCCTTCATCGTATGGGTGCTTGACCTTGTGCATCTCCGTCACGTAATCGGCGATCTCGATCAGAGTATCGTCAGGGTGCCGCCCCGTCATCACGACTTCCAGGTGCTCCGGCTTGTTCCTCAGGAAATCGATGAGCAGCTGCTCGTCGAGAAAGCCTTTGTGGCACGATCCGAGGCACTCGTCCAAGATCAGCAGGTCATAATCCCCGCCGGCGACCTTATCCCGGATCTCCCCGAGCACCGCATTATCAGCCGCGAGCATCTCCTGCCGCTCCTCATCTGTCATCCTGAAAGAGAACTTCGTCATCCGCGGCGCATTCATGATCTCGATCCCCGGAAGCGACTCAAGCATCTTGATCTCACTGCTCCGGCCCGTCTTCATGAACTGGATGATCAAAACCTTTTTCCCGCATCCCGCCGCTCTCACGGCGAGTCCCATCGCGCACGTGGTCTTGCCCTTGCCGTTGCCATAATAGATGTGGATGCAGCCAAGGTTGTTTTTGCAATCGTTGTCTTCTGCCATTATATTCTCCAGATCTGTAGTAGTTATACTAATTCACCCTCTAGGCTAAAGGTTTTGCCTTTTGTGATCCTCACCTGAACGAACTTGCCTGTCAGATCGCCATAAGGATTTTGATCGTCGGATGTACTCTCCGCGGCCGCATTATTGCCGGCGGGCACAGTGAAGTTCACGAGCTTGAAGCCGTCGGTCCGGCCGGCGTATGTTCTGGAATCGCGCTTGCTCCGGCCTTCGACGAGAACTGTCTCGACGCGGCCCTCGTAGGCGGCGTTCTTCTCGGCGCTGATCGTGTCGATCGCGTCGACCAGCCTGCCGAAGCGCTCATGCATCACGTCTTCCTGTATCTGGTCTTCGTAGCTCTCGGCGGGCGTCCCGCGGCGCTTTGAATAAAGGAATGTGAATGCGGAGTCGTAGCGGACCTCGTTCACAAGGTCGAGCGTTTTCTGGAAATCCTCCTCGGTCTCGCCCGGGAATCCCACGATTATGTCAGTCGAGATCGTGATGTCCGGCGCAGCCTCGCGGAGCTTTCTTATCTCTTCCAGGTACATCTCACTCGTGTAGTGGCGGTTCATGCGCTTAAGCACCACGTCGCTCCCCGCCTGGACCGGGAGATGTATGTTTTTACAAAGCTTCGGGCACGTCCTGAACAGGTCGATCAGCTCGTCTGAGATATCTTTCGGATGGGACGTCATGAAACGGATCCGCTCGATGCCGTCGATCTTTGCGACTTCGCTTATGAGCTCAGCGAACGAGTACTGCACGCCGCAAGGCCACATGCCCCTGTACGAATTAACATTCTGCCCGAGCAGCATGACTTCCTTGACGCCGTCCTGAGCCAGCGCGCAGATCTCCTTCAAAATCTCTTCCGGCGTCCTGCTCCGCTCGCGCCCGCGCGTGTACGGCACGATGCAGTACGTGCAGAAATTGTTGCAGCCATACATTATGTTTACGAGCGCCTTGCACTTGTGGAGCCTTTCCGCCGGCAGGCCTTCCACGATCTCCTTCGCCTCGTCCCAGATCTCACGCTCAACGGGTTTTTCCATAGTCTTGTCGGATCTTCCGTGCGATTTATGTTTTCTGGATCCATCTTGCGAAGACACATTTCCTGCCTTAACAGCTTCCGCTGAATTTGCCGTTTTCGCATTTTCCTTGCTCTCCGCCGATTTTGCAGCCTTCTCGGCCTTTGCTGCCTCAGCAGCTTCCGCGGCCCTCGCAGCTTCAGCGACTCTCGCTGCGTCCGCAACTCCTGCGGCATCACGTTTCTCTAAGAGATCATTCAGCAAATGCGGCAGCCTGTGCAGGTTATTCGTCCCGAAGACGATATCCACCCACGGATACTTTTCGTTGATCGTGTCGACGACATGTTTTTGCTGCATCATACAGCCGCAGACACACACCACCAGATCCGGATCATCCTCGTGCCTGTGCTTCAGCTGTCCGAGCGTGCCAAAAAAACGCTTGTCCGCATTGTCCCTCACACTGCATGTGTTTATGATGAGGATCTCCGCGTCCCTGCGTTCTTCCTTCCGCTCGTAGCCTATTTCCTCGAGCATGCCTGCCATGATCTCCGAGTCGTGCTCGTTCATCTGGCAGCCGAATGTGGTTATGTGAAACGTTTTCTCCATTTATTTCTTTCCGTGCAGCAGCTTCCCGATATCTACTTCATTCTCGTCGTGGTTGATGAGCCGCTTTATATTATCGCTATGCTTCCATATGACGATCAATGCCATTATTATCGCGACCGGCACCATTTCCCTGTGCATGAACCAGCACGTGATCGGGAATGCGACGCAGACAGTTATCGATCCGACAGATACCATCTTTGTGACAGCAACGACGAGCACGAGCAGTGCAGCCATAAGAAGTGCGATCCTCCAGTCGAGCCTGAGCACCGTGCCGAATGCGACAGCAACGCCCTTCCCGCCTTTGAATTTGAAGAATATCGGCCAGACGTGGCCGCAGAGCGCAGCCAGCGCCGCAACATATGCAGCGTCCTGCCCTGAGATGAGGAACGCTATTGAAACAGCGAGCACGCCCTTACCTATGTCGACGAGCAGCGTGATCACCGCAGCTTTCTTTCCGAGCACGCGGAGCGTGTTGGTCGCGCCAGCGTTACCGCTCCCCTCTTTTTTAATATCAATTCCCTGCGCCTTCGCGAGGATCGTTGCCGGAGAGATACTGCCCAGCAAGTACGCGATCACAACTGCCAGTATGAAATTCAAATCAATATTACTAAGCATTTCCTGTCTGCCCCCTATTGATCCTTTTCCCTCTTCTCGCGGAATACGAATTTGATCGAAGTTCCTTCGAAGTCGAATGACTCTCTCAGCCTGTTCTCCAAGTACCGCGCGTATGAGAAGTGCATCAGTTCTCGCTTGTTCACCTGGAACGAGAACAGCGGCGGTCTGTCGCCGATCTGTGAAACGTAGTATATCTTGAGCCTTTTGCCTTTGTCCGCAGGCGGCTGCTTCATCATGACAGCGTCCGCGATCAGGCTGTTCAGCGGCCCCGTCGGTATCCTGCGCCTGCAGTTCTCCGCGACCCGCTTCGCCTCGGTCATGACCTGATCGACCCTGATGTTCTCGGTCACCGATGTGAAAATAATCGGCGCGTATGTCATGAAGACGAGCTCGTTCTGGACCGTCTTCCTGAATTTGTTCATTGTGTTCGTCTCTTTTTCGATGAGGTCCCACTTGTTCACGCAGATCACGATGCCTTTGCCCGCCTCGTGTGCGAGCCCCGCGATCTTCTTGTCCTGCTCGGTCACTCCGTCCACCGCGTCTATCATCAAAACCGCGACGTCGCTTCTTTCTATCGCTGCGATCGCACGCACCACGCTGAACTTCTCAATGTCCTCGCTGACTTTGCTCTTCCGGCGGATCCCTGCGGTGTCGATCAGGTTGTACTCGTCACCGTTCCATGTGAACGGCGTGTCAATAGAGTCTCTTGTAGTCCCCGCGATCGGCGACACGATGACCCTGTTCTCTTTGATCAAAGCATTGACGAGCGATGATTTGCCGGCGTTCGGCTTTCCGATGATCGCGATGTTTATTTTTTTGTCGTCCTCCTCGGATTCACCCTTCGGAAGATCTGCAACTATCTCATCAAGAACATCGCCGAAATTGAGCTTATTAGCGGCTGAGACCGGGATAGGAACACCGATCCCGAGCTCGTAGAAATCATAGAAACTGTCAGGCAGGTTTACCGGATTATCGATCTTGTTTACCAGTAGGATGACCTTCTTTCCGGTCCTCCTCAGCATGTCCGCGACCTCAGTATCAGCCGCAGTAACGCCCTCCCGGCCGTCCACCATGAAAACGATGACGTCCGCCATGTCGATCGCGATCTCCGCCTGCTCCCTCATCTTGGAAAGGATGATGTCACTCGAGCTCGGCTCGATACCGCCTGTATCGATCAACGCAAACTCAACGCCGCTCCAGTCCGTCTCGGCGTATATCCTGTCACGCGTCACACCCGGCGTATCCTCCACGATCGCAAGGCGCTTCCCGATCATCTTATTGAAAAAAGTAGACTTGCCCACGTTCGGCCTTCCAACTACCGCTACTATGGGTTTACTCATGTCATTCCTCCTGAATTATGTCCGTCTATCAAAGCCTTGCCTGCTATTCCCGTCGCCAAATTGAAAAAAGCTCTATTTTGGTGGCAGAATTCTGCAGATTCTTTTATTTTGGTGACCAAACACCACCCTGCTACTACTGATTCCGTTACCAAATTTTGAAAACACTCCTTTTGGTGGCAGAATTCTGCAGATTCTTTCATTTTGGTGACCGAACCATTTATTCATCAACTATTTCAGATGCAAATGCCGCTGGATCGAACTTCTGCAGGTCGTCTATGCCCTCGCCGATGCCGATGTATTTGATCGGCATGTCGAACTGGTCTGTCACGGTGACTGCAATGCCGCCCTTTGCGGTGCCGTCGAGCTTTGTGATTATGACGCCTGAAAGCTCGGCTGCCTCGTTGAACTGCTGGGCCTGCGAGATCGCGTTTTTGCCGTTGGTCGCGTCGAGGACGAGGATCGTCTCCTTGGAGGCCTCAGGATACTCGCGCAGGATGACTTTGTTCATCTTCTCGAGCTCGGCCATGAGGTTTCTCTTGGTCTGGAGCCTCCCCGCCGTATCCACGATCAAAACATCGATGTTCTTTGCTTTTGCTGACTGTATCGCGTCGTAGATGACTGCCGACGGATCAGCGCCCTCCTGGTGCATGACCGTGTTGATGCCGATCCTGTCGCCCCAGATCTGAAGCTGCTCAGACGCCGCGGCGCGGAACGTGTCCGCCGCGCAGAACATGACTGTCTTCCCCTGTCTCTTGTACATATTCCCGAGCTTTGCGATCGTCGTCGTCTTTCCGCCGCCGTTTATCCCGATCATGAGAATGACCAGCGGATAGTCCTCCGACATCTTGCAGCGCTCGCCCTTATCGATGATCTCAGTCACGATCCGCTTGAGCTCACGCTTGACGTACGAAGGCTCTGTGATCTCCTTCTTCTCTACCACGTCGCGGAGCTCGTCCATGATCTTGACCGTTGTGTCCATCCCGATGTCCGAAGTGATAAGGACCTCCTCCAGATCATCGATCATGTTATCATCTATCTTAGTTCTCGCAAGGATGACGTCGCTTATCTTCTGCGACAGCTTCCCGAAGAACCCCATTTTCTTCTCAGTTAATGACATATGCTATTCCCTCTTAATGTAATTAGTATATTCAGTAATGATTATTTCAGCGAGGGCATCTGCGGTAGCCAGTACTTAGCGAATGCGAGTCGCAAGACGAAGCATGAGTTTAGTACCGCTGCGTTGAGCCGCAGCTAAGCGAGAGCCGTGCCCGAGTCTGGAATCATCATTACTCGGTATATTCGTCCGGATCATAGTCGCCCAGCCTCAGGCTCAGCAGCTGTGATACGCCGTGTTCCGGCATCGTGATGCCGTACAGGACGTCGGCGTGTTCCATGGTCGCTTTCTGGTGTGTGATGATCGCGAACTGGGTCGCCATGAAGTGCTTGAGGTAGCCGGCGAATCTGTCGATGTTGGCGTCGTCGAGCGCGGCTTCGACCTCGTCGAGGATGCAGAACGGCGTCGGCTTCACGTGGAGAACGGCGAACATGAGCGCTATCGCTGTCATCGTCTTCTCGCCGCCTGAGAGCAGGTTGATATTCTGCAGTTTCTTTCCCGGCGGCTGCGCGATGATGTCGATACCGGCTTCGAGCATGTCTTCGCCTTCTTCTATCCTCAGCTCGGCGTGCCCGCCTCCGAAGAGCTCTTCGAACACTTTCTCGAACCGCTCCTCGACTTTGTTGAAGTTCTCGCTGAACTTCGACCTTATCGTCCTGTCGGTGTCGCTGATGATACCGTTCAGCTCTTCCATCGCAGTCGTAACGTCCTCACGCTGCTCAGTCAGGAATTTATAGCGCTTGCTTACCTGCTGGTACTCCTCGATCGCGCCTACATTGACGTCGCCGAGCTTGCGGATGCCGTCACGCATCTCCCTGGACTCCTGCTGCGCCTTGCCCATCGCGAAGTTTTCCCAGCGGAGGTCCTGCGCCTCGGCGTAGCTAATCTCAAAGTCTTCCCACAGCTTGTTCTTGAGCTGTTCTTCCTGGGCGTCGTTTCTCGCCGTCTTTATCTCCAGCTGGAACCGCTCGTCCTTTATCGCGTTTATCTCGTCTTCCTTCTGCCTGAGCTCGCCCGAGATCCCCGCGATCCGCTCCGAGACCTGCTCGCGCTCTTTGTTGAGCTTCTTGATCTCGCGCTCGATGCTCTCTTTGTTCTTCTCGAGCTGCTCGGCTTCTTCTGACCAGTTCTCGCGTCCCGTGGTTATCTGCTCGAGCTCCTGCTCGAGAATGTAAGTCTGGTCCTCACGTGCCTTGATGTCGGCAGTGTATCCGTCCGACTCACGTGTGACACGCATCAAAATCTCGTTTATGCTCGTGAGCTTGCTGCTCCACTTGTTCGCTTCGATTCTCGCCTCGGTGAGAGCACGTGAAGCATCTTCCGACTGGCGCTGCCTGCTCTCGTACCCGGACATCGCCTGCTCGATCTCTGCGCTAACTTTCTTTATCTCTTCTTCGGCGTCCTGGCTCTCCTTGATGAGCCCCTCGGCCATGCTCGCGTTGCGCTCGAGCTCTTTATCGATCTCCGACGTCTCGGCGGCAGCTTTCTCTATCCTCTGCTTTATGTCGTCGATACCGTTTCCGATCGCCCCGGCGTCCTTCTGGAGCCCTGACAGCTTAACGTCATTATCAAAGCGCTCACGCTCTGCTTTTGCGACTTCGTCCGTCGTCTCAGCGAGATCCTTCTCCGCCTTCTCAAGGTCAGCTGAAGTTTTTGATAGTTCTTTCTCTGTCTCCGCGGCCTGAGCCTTGAGCCTCGCCATCTCGTTCCGGCGGCCGATGAGGTTCGCGTTCTCGCCTTTGTAGCGTCCGCCTGTGATCGCGCCCTGTGGATTTATGACTTCACCGTCGAGAGTCACGAACCGGAGCCCCTGCCTTCTCGACTTCTTTGAAAGCCTGATCGCATCGTCGATCGTCTTAACGACCGCTGTCCGTCCGAGCAGGTAGTCCATCACGTCCTGGTACTTCTCGTCAAAATCTATAAGGTCTGATGCGATCCCGAGGTATGCCGGATCGTTCTTTACGTCGCCCGATGGCTCGGTATAAGTCCCGTCGATCGAAGCTACCGGAAGGAATGTGAGCCTTCCTGCCTTGCTGCTTTTCAGCTCTGCAACAGCCTTCCTTGCGCTCTGGTCGTCTTCCGTAATTATGTTCTGCTTCGCCGCTCCGAGCGCTGTTTCTACAGCAGTCTCAAGGTCGCGCGGGACATCGATAAGCTCAGCCACGACCCCGATGACTCCCTGGATCCCGGCCTGCATTATGAATTTTACAGGATAGTTGTACCCTTCGTAGTTGTGCTCCATCTCTTCGAGCGTGCGGAGCCTTGCTGACAGCTTGCTCGAAGTGATCGTGAGCTGTTCCTTGCTTTCACGAAGCTTTGCGATAGTGGAATTAAGCTCCACCTTCTTAGCTGCGCCGGAAGCAATAACAGCATCTATCCTTTCCTTCTCTTTCTGCGCTTCTTCAAGGCTTGATCCGAAGCTCTTAAGGCGGGCATCCTCGCTGCCAAGCTGCTCGGAGAGATCATTCTTCTCCTTCTCGATCTCCTTCTGCCTGTCAGTCAGCGTATCCCTGTAATTCTCAAGGCTCTTGGCTTCGCTCTTCTTGGCAGCCGCCTCGGAGTGAAGCTTGAACAGCTTATCGTTTCCTTCGTCTATTATCTTGTTGAACCCGGAAGTATCGCTTGCGATCTTGTCGTATTCCTCGGTCTTTACGCGAAGGTTCTCCGCCGCCGCGGCATTCTTCGCCTCAGCTTCGTCGTGGTCAGCCGTCAGGCTCTTAAGCTCAGCAGAGCTTATCTCGAGCTTCCTGTTGAACTGCTCTATCTCAGTCGCAAGGCGCTGCTTCTCTGCCTTTATGCTGACGATACGCTCTTCTGAGTGCTGGTTCTGCTGTTTCTTCTCGTTTATCTCCTGGACAGCGCTGAGCATCCTGTTGTGCGCGTCCTCGGCCTTGCCGTCGAGCTCGGCACGCTTTGCTTCGAGCGCCCCAGACTCCTCGTCAACTGACCGTTTCCCTTCGACTGCAGCGTCGATCCTCTCCTGAAGCTCTTTCTCCTGCTCCTTGTAGTCGGCCGCGCGCTTCTCCGCGTTGTCGATGT
>CAZBFD010000048.1:4352-10660 GCA_964491055.1 uncultured Eubacterium sp. | reverse complement strand
GAGCACAGATCGAAAGCGGCTGGTCTACCAGACCTCTTCTGCAGTTGTCCTCGCAAGGATGCGGGCAGATACGGCCGATCGAGCTTGGCAGTGGAATGTGCTCACGGATGATCTCCGTAGCCCACTTGTAGTCCTTCATCTGGATGGCCTTCAGGTATCTCTGCGGATCCTCACCAGCCGGGCAGTTCAGATGACATGGTCCTCTGCAGTCTCCCTCATGGTCGCTCATCACGAGCTCCATGTTTATCTTTCTCTGCTTGACGATACGGTCTGACTCCGTGTGGATGACCATTCCGTCAGCTGCTTCTGTCGCGCAGGCGCGGAGAAGCTTGTTGTTTCCTTCTACTTCTACGATACAAAGCCCGCATGCAGCATATGTCTTAAGACGCTCGTCATTGCAGAGAGTCGGGATATATATGCCGTTATGCTGAGCGATCTCGAGGATCGTCTGGCCTTTTTTCGCAGTAATTTCCTGATCATTTATCGTGACTTTGATATATTCGTCCATTACTGTTCCCTCCTTACTCTACCTCGACAGCGCCGAATCTGCAGTTGCTGTAGCACTTGCCGCACTTGATGCAGATCGACGGATCGATCTCATGAGGCTTCTTCACTTCGCCAGTGATAGCCTTCACCGGGCAGTTGCGGGCGCAAAGCGTGCAGCCTACGCACTTGTCTTTGTTGATAGTGTATGTGAGCAGCTTCTGGCATTCCTTGGCCGGGCACTTCTTGTCTCTGATGTGAGCGTCGTACTCGTCTCTGAAGTACTGGATAGTCGTAAGCACCGGATTAGGTGCTGTCTGTCCGAGTCCGCAGAGAGCCGTGCTTCCCACCATGTGGCAGAGGTCTTCGAGGAGCTCTACGTCGCCCTCTTTACCTTCACCGTCAGTTATCCTGGTGAGGAGCTCAAGCATACGCTTTGTTCCGAGTCTGCACGGGAAGCACTTTCCGCATGACTCGTTGGATGTGAAGTTCAGGAAGAACTTTGCCATTCCTACCATGCATGTGCTGTCGTCCATTACTACCATTCCGCCGGAGCCCATGATGGCGCCGGTCGCCTGCAGGGCTTTGTACTCGATCTTGGTGTCGATGAGTGATGCAGGGATGCATCCGCCTGACGGTCCGCCGAGCTGTACGGCCTTGAATTCACGGTTGTTCCTTACGCCGCCGCCAATGTCGAAGATGACCTCACGGAGCGTTTTTCCCATGGTGATCTCAACGAGTCCGCCGCGCTTGATCTTTCCGGAAAGAGCAAAGACTTTGGTGCCCTTGCTGTCCGCGGTACCCATAGCAGCAAAAGCTGCACCGCCGTTATTGATGATCCATGCGACGTTCGCGTATGTCTCAACGTTATTGATGTTCGAAGGCTCCTGGTTGTATCCCTTCTGAGCAGGGAATGGAGGCTTCAGCTTAGGCATACCTCTCTGTCCTTCGAGGGATGCGATAAGGGCTGTCTCTTCTCCGCAGACGAACGCGCCTGCGCCGGCCTTGATCTTGATCCTGCATGAGAAGTCGGATCCGAGGATGTTGTCTCCGAGGTATCCTCTCTCCTCAGCAACTTCCAAAGCGTGTGACAGTCTCTTGATAGCAAGAGGATACTCAGCTCTTACATAAACAAAAGCATCTTCTGTGCCCATCGCGTAAGCCGCGATCAGCATTCCTTCGATCAGGCTGAACGGGTCAGACTCGATAACAGCTCTGTCCATGAATGCTCCCGGGTCTCCTTCATCTGCGTTGCAGATGAGGTGCTTGTGCTCGTTAGGCTGCTTGTGGCAGGCGTCCCACTTGAACCATGTCGGGAATCCTGCTCCTCCACGTCCTCTCAGGCCTGAGATCTTGACCTCTTCGATGACCTGCTCAGGCGTCATGCCTTCCTTCAGGATCTTTGTGAGAGCCTGGAATCCGTCAGCAGCGATGTACTCGTCAATCGAAGTCGGGTCGATCAGTCCGCAGTGACGGAGAGCGATCCTTGTCTGCTGCTCGAGGTATACCTTATCCTCGTCTTTGATCTTGAGTTCTTCAAGAGCATCCAGGTCGCCAGCAGCAACTGCCTTTACGATGTCAGCAGCCTGCTCAGGCTTTACGTGTACGAGCCTTGCAGCAAGCTTGTCATCCTTGTAAACGTCTACGATAGGCTCGAGGAAGCACATTCCGATACATCCTGTGATGCCGAGCTCTATAGATTTCTCTGCCTCCAGCTCTTTTGCGAGGCTGTCATATACTTTCGCGGCGCCCGCGGAAATTCCGCAGCTGCCTTCTCCTACGATAAGCTTTATCATTGAGCAGCCTCCTTCTTTCTGTAATCATTGATGATCTTGACAGCTTTCTTGCCGTCCAGCTGACCGTAAGTCTCGCCATTGATCATCATTACCGGTGAAAGCGAGCAGCATCCGAGACATGCCACGTACTCGAGCGTGAACAGTCCGTCCTCAGTCGTTTCGCCGTTCTCGATCCCCAGCTCACCGGAGATGACATCTCCGATAGCGTCAGATCCGTTTACATGGCATGCAGTACCTTTGCAAAGCATGATCAGATACTTGCCGATAGGCTGAAGTCTGAACTGAGCGTAGAATGTGGCGGTTCCCATGATCTTGGCAGGAGAAACCCCTGTCCTCTCAGAGATGTGATAGATCGCATCCATAGGAAGATATCCATACTCTTCCTGCGTTCTCTGCAGGATGGATATCATGCTGCCATACTGATCCGCAAGCTCGTCCAGGATCTTGTCCAGCGGCTTAAGGTCCAGTGCACTGTTTTCCATGAATTACCTCCTTCTGACTTTTCTCTTAAAACAATTGATATATCTTTTTAATAAAGAACTAATTTTTATCAGGCTCGTAGCTCGCCTTCTGGTTCACGAGCTTGACGTACCTGTCCATAGCGAGATCTTCGTTTTCCTTGAAGAGCTTTTCTGCTCTCTCCGGGAATCTCATCTTGAGTGAATTGTATCTCACTTCGCCCATCAGAAAGTCCTGATAGCCGCCTTCCTGCGGAGCCTTGCTGTCGATGGACAGCGGGTTCTTTCCTTCCTTAGCAAGGTCAGGATTGTATCTGATGAGGTTCCAGTATCCGCAGTCAACAGCTTCCTTCATCTCTTCCATGATCTTGTTCATGCCCTTCTTGATGCCGTGGTTGATGCATGGCGAGTAAGCTATGATCAGAGATGGTCCGTCATATGCCTCAGCTTCCTTGATGGCTTTGATCGTCTGGTTGTAATCAGCACCCATAGCGATCTTGCAAACGTATACATAGCCGTAAGCTATCGCGATCTGGGCGAGATCCTTCTTCCTGATCGGCTTTCCTGCTGCAGCAAACTTTGCGACAGCACCTATCGGTGTAGACTTTGACGCCTGGCCGCCTGTGTTGGAATAGACCTCAGTGTCATAAACCATGACATTGATATTCTCACCTGAAGCCAGAGCATGGTCGACTCCGCCGTAGCCGATATCATAGGCCCAGCCGTCTCCTCCGAATGCCCATACGGAAGGCTTCCTGAGCATGTCTTTATTCTCGAGGATGAACTTTGCATCATCACTGTCAAGCTTGCTGCAGGCTTCTTCAACAGCAGGTGCCGCAGCCTTCGCCTTTTCAGCATCGTCCATTCCCTCAAGCCAGTCTTCTGCGGCCTGACCAAGTTCAGGAGCGATCCTCTTCACGGCATCTTCTACTTCCTTACGTCTTGCCTTGACGGCGATCTCCATTCCGAGCGCGAACTCGGCGTTATCCTCAAACAGGGAGTTGGACCATGCAGGGCCCTTACCTTCCTTGTTGACTGTATAAGGTGTGCTCGGCGCACTGTTGCCCCATATAGATGAGCATCCTGTAGCGTTTCCGACGATCATTCTATCACCGAAGAGCTGTGTGATAAGCTTTGCATATGGAGTCTCCCCGCATCCCGGGCATGCACCTGAGAACTCGAGCAGCGGCTGTTTGAACTGAACGCCCTTCACTGTATCGTCGCTGAACGGAAGATCCTTGTTATCTGCGTTAGCAAAGAGATAATCGAACTTCTTCTGCTCGCCTTTTACGACCTCGTCTTCGACCGCCTTCATCTCGAGAGCCTTGGTCTTGGACGGGCATACCTCTGCGCAGAGGCCGCAGCCTGTACAGTCGAGAGCTGAGATTCCGATGGTGAACATCTTGCCTTCCACGCCTTTACCTGTCATCTTGACAGCGTCGCCGTCTATAGCCTGAGCCTGCTCTTCCGTAATTGCGAACGGCCTTACTACTGCGTGCGGGCATACCATCGCGCAGCGGTTGCACTGGATGCAGTTTTCTTTGATCCAGACAGGTGTGTCTGCAGCGATCCCGCGCTTCTCGAATGCAGCTGTTCCTGACGGCTGTGAGCCGTCGCTTGAATCGAGATATGTTGAAACAGGGATCTCATCTCCTCTCATAGTTGACATCGGGACCATGACTTTGTTCAGGAACTCTGTCATCTTGTCGTCACGGCCGATCAGCTTTGCAGGAGCCGGATCGTCAGGAGCGTCAGCCCATGAAGCAGGGACTTTGACCTCGTGAACATTATTGATGCCTGCCTCTACAGCGGCAATGTTCATGTTCACGACCTTCTCGCCCTTGCGTCCGTATGTATGCCTGATCGCATCTTCCATGTATTCTCTTGCTTCTTCGATAGGGATGATGTTTGAGATCTTGAAGAATGCGGCCTGAAGGATCGTGTTGGTCCTTCTGGCTCCGAGTCCTATCTCCTTTGCAAGGTTAACAGCGTCGCATGTATAGAGTCTGATGTTGTTCTCGGCGATGTGCCTCTTCACTTCACCCGGCAGCTTGGCATCAAGCTCGTCATCCTTCCAGACGCAGTTCAGAAGGAACTCTCCGCCCGGCTTGACGTCCTGTACCATGTCATACTTCTTCAGATATGCAGAGTTATGACATGCAACAAAATCTGCCTGCTTGATATAATATGTGGATTTGATCGGCTTGTCTCCGAAGCGGAGATGTGAGATCGTCACGCCGCCTGACTTCTTGGAGTCATACTGGAAGTATGCCTGCACCTTCTTGTCGGTGTGGTCGCCGATGATCTTTACGCTGTTCTTGTTAGCACCCACTGTTCCGTCAGCTCCGAGGCCCCAGAACTTGCATGCTGTTGTTCCCTCCGGCTGTGTGTCAGGATAATGTGACGGCACGAGCGACAGGTTCGTAACATCGTCTGTGATGCTGATAGTGAACTCTTTCTTAGGCTCATCAGCCCACATGTTCTCGTACACTGCGAGAACGTCGCCAGGCTGTACGTCCTTGGATCCCAGTCCGTATCTTCCACGGAATACCGGGACATCCCTGAACTCTGTATTTGAAAGAGCAGCGACCAGGTCTGCGTACAGAGGCTCTCCTACTGAGCCAGGCTCTTTCGTCCTGTCGAGCGTCGCGATCTTCTTTACTGATTTCGGAAGGACATTCAGCAGATATTTCACTGAGAACGGCCTGTACAGGTGGACTTCCACGACACCGACTTTCTTATCACCTTTAGCGTTGATGTAATCTGCTACTTCCTCTGCGCAGTCGCAGACGGAACCCATCGCTACGATAACTTCATTTGCATCAGGAGCTCCATAGTAGTTGAACGGCTTGTAGTCTGTTCCGATAAGCTTGTTGATCTTCTCCATGTACTCCGCGACTACTTCCGGATACTCTACATATCTTCCGTTCTTGGCTTCGCAGTGCTGGAAGTATGCTTCAGGCTGCTCTGCAGCGCCGTTAAGATGCGGATGCTCAGGATTGAGAGAACGTGCCCTGAATTTCTTGACCGCATCCATATCCACAAGTTCTTTCAGCTGGTCATAGTCCCAGATCTCGATCTTCTGCTGCTCGTGCGATGTCCTGAATCCATCGAAGAAGTGCAGAATCGGCATCGATGACGCGATCGTGGCTAGATGCGCTACTGCAGCGAGGTCCATGACCTGCTGGACGTTGTTGCTCGCGAGCATGCCGAATCCTGTCTGGCGCACTGCCATTACATCCTGCTGGTCTCCGAAAATGGAGAGCGCATGTGTTGCAAGCGCTCTTGCAGAAACGTGGAACACTGCAGGCATCTGCTCAGCAGCGATCTTATACATGTTTGGTATCATCAGAAGAAGACCCTGTGATGCTGTGAATGTAGTTGTATATGCACCTGCATTTACAGACCCGTGAACGGCACCTGCGGCGCCTCCTTCAGACTGCATCTCTATAACTTTTACTTTTTCCCCAAAAATATTCTCCCTGTCCTGAGAGGTCCATTCGTCAACGCTCTCAGCCATAGGAGACGATGGCGTGATCGGGTAGATCGCCGCTACTTCAGTGAATGCATA
>CAZBFD010000048.1:0-4342 GCA_964491055.1 uncultured Eubacterium sp. | reverse complement strand
GTATTACCGTCCATCGTTTTCAACTGTCTTTTGCCCATATCACTCTTTTCCTCCATTAAGCAAACAAAAAACATGCGGGTATAAATACCCTCTTTATAGTACTATCCCGGCACGTTAAAGTCAATAAAAATGCCCCCTTCAGGGGGCATAAAAGTAAGCTTGAAGCAGTGGCTGAGATAGTGCGGCTTCCCTGGTCAGTTAAGATCAGGGCGAGCCTCAGCAAGTAAGATATAATTATTGTTTTTCCTTATTTTTTTCTGTTCCTCTGTATTCAAGGCAGAGCATCGTAATGTCGTCAAACTGCTCCGCTTCCTTTACAAATTCATCGACTGACTTTCTTACATTCTTCAGTATCTGCTTTGGAGACGCCTCAGGATCAGTGTTAAGCGCATCGATCATCCTGTCAGTGCCGAACAGTTCTTTTTCCGCGCTTGTCGCCTCAGGTACACCGTCTGTGTATACGAATATCTTTGATCCCGGCTCAAGCTTAAGCTCATACTCTTTGAACCTTACACCTTCCATCGCTCCGACGACCAGGCCGTGCTTATCCCGGAACAGCTCGAATCCACCTTCTGCTTTTTTTATCGCAGGGTACTCATGCCCGGCGTTTGCAGCAACAAGACGTCCCGTAGATATCTCAAGCACCCCGAGCCATACAGTTACGAACATATCTTCACTGTTATTCTTGCAGATGGCATTATTTGCGTCCTCCAGAGCTTTAGCAGGAGACTTTCCAAGCATTGCATTGTTTGCGATGATGTTCTTGCTGAACATCATGAACATTGCCGCCGGTATCCCCTTTCCTGAAACATCCGCTATCACCATGCCGAGATGATCATCGTCGATCATGAAGAAATCATAGAAATCTCCGCCGACTTCCTTCGCGGGGTCCATGGATGCGTAGAGATCAAACTCATCTCTCTCCGGGAAAGCCGGGAACAGACTCGGCAGCATATCTGCCTGTATTCTTTTAGCAAGATCAAGCTCTGTTCCTATTCTTGCAGTCGTTTCCGTAAGCGACCTCTGCTTGTCCATGATCTCATGGCAATGATCTACCAGCCTTATTGAAACTGCCGCAATAATGATATACTGCATCAGCTTTACAAAATAGTTTGAGATCATCGTATTCTTGAGCATGAGCATGCTGTCATACGGTATCCCCTTGACTGCATCGTCCAGCCACATCTTTTCATTTGTTACAATGTTCGTTCCCGGAGCATACTGTACAAAATTAAGGTCCAGCATCCCGTGATTGGCTCCATAAAGATAAGCTATGAAAAACACTATGGTCGTAAGGATCCCGATGAACCTCGTGTATTTTTTATCAAAATACCTCACGGACAGGACTATAGGTACGACGATCAGCAGAACCACGTTGTAGGTAAGTGCCGATGTGGTCACAGCATAGACTACAGTAAAGGCAGCCATCAGCACATATTTGATCCAGGGCTTTTCATATTTGTAATACCTGCTTACACCACATGCCAGCGCCATGAGCACGATATTGAAGATCATGAGCTCTCTGAAATGGATGCGGATATAGAAAAAGCCGCTTTCGAAAAGGAACCACGTTATTCCCACTATAACGACAGTGATATTAAGTATCATCGCCATCATCCGGTTCGCGTTCTTTTCATTTTCCAGCAGGACCGCTTTATTATCATTTATTATTTGTTCATTATCCACTTGCTTCACCTCTCTTGACCAATTTGATCATATCATAAATATGACAATGCTCAACCTGCGGATAATAATCCTTAGGTCATCCTTCCTGTCAGGAATTCAATTCCTGAAAGCTGCCCGCATTGGATTTGTAGAGCTTTTTGAATACTCTGTAGTTGCGGTCATATACTTTTTTATTTACGGGGTCAGGAATGTAGACATGTTCTGCTTTTACGAGCTGGCGTGACAGCTCAAGCACATCAATGCCTTTGATGCCTGCTGCAACAACGAGCGCAGTACCGATTGCGCCTGCTTCCTGAGCATGTCTGACCGTCTCGATCTTACGTCCGGTTATGTCTGCCAGAATCTGGCAGGTGACCGGCGACAAGGCGCCGCCTCCGACGAATCTTATGGTATCGGATGTCTTAACTTTCCTCATCTCGCATTCCAGAAGCCAGCGAAGATGATAGCAGATACCTTCAAGGACGGCGCGGATCATATCTCTCTTGCCATTATCGATCCTGATGTTGAAAAACATCCCGCCAGCCTTGGAATCCTCGAACGGGCATCGGTTACCATGGAGCCACGGGGTGAAGATCACGCCGTTTGCTCCTGCAGGAACTTCATCTACCACTTCTGAAAGATAATCATAAAGACTCAGGTATTTACTCTCAATATCTGTGATCTTGGCCTGCTCAAGATAAACGCCTACCTCATCGAGCGCAAGATGCTCCATGACCCATTCGAAGCACTTTCCTGCTGTTTCCAGCTCTGCGTAATAATTGAAATACCCGTGTGCTGCTGACAGAACGCCGGTTATCATCGCGTTGATATCGACTGTCTGATGGTCCAGGAACGTTGATACCCATCCAGATGTACCGAGGTAGATATGTGTATCGCCAGGTCTTGTGCATCCGGCGCCTATATTAACGAATGTCATATCCCCTCCGCCGAATACCGGGATCCCCTTTACAAGTCCAAGATCCTCAGCAGCCTTTTCCACAAGTCCGCCTGCCTGATCTGTACAGTCGATTAACTCCGGCATGTGTTCCGGATCAACTTTATACATCTTCAGAAGGCCTTTGTTCCAGCCTTCCTTCCCTCTTCGTGTGTCATAAAGGAATGTCGCGAAGGCAGAGTCTGCAGTCCTTACGATTCTTCCTGTGCAGCGTGCGACCAGATAATCCCCTATATCCAGCCATTTATACATCCTCCTGAAAACGTCAGGCTCGTTGTTTTCTACCCACTTGTACTTCCAGACCGGATCCTTGGCACTTGTTGAACCTGCGTAATTAACAAGCAGATTCCGTACAAGCTTATACAGGCTGCAGCCAGAGACCTTGATGATCCCGGAGCCCATGCACTCCTTGTATTCTTTGACGCCCTTCTGATCCAGGTAATTCATTGCCCGTCTCAGTGCGTTCCCGTTCTCATCAACAAAAACAGACCCCTGCATCTGCGAGCAGAAGGCCATTCCTTTTACCTCTTCAGGTTTGACTTCCGATTTCGTAAAAAGGTCGCGGGTAGTCTGGCAAAGCGCTGCCCACCATTCTTCTGTATCCTGTTCTGCGCCCCCATCCTTAGAAATATAAAGGCCATAGCCTGCGGTGGAATTTGCCTCAAGACGTATCCCTGAGCCTATTTCAAACAGGCAGGTCTTGACACTGCTTGTTCCAAAGTCATAAACGATGATATACACTTACTCTTCCTCTGTCAGGTGGATGTCCCATCCTGTATTGATCTTCTCTTTTACCTTGCTCATGGTCTTCTCATCCAGATCCGGCCAGTCGGTCACCTTGCTTGCCCTGTCAGTTACCAGGTAGGCTTTTTCGGCACATAAGGCGATCGGCGTATCGGAAAGAGAATCAGAGTAGAAATGATCTATCACCGGGAACCCATGGTCAGCGATATACTTGGCCTTTTCCCTTGCGTACATCATGTTATTAAGAAACACCCCGTATTCACGATCATATTCCGTGGCAATGAAATGAACGCCAAGCCGCTTTGCTATCGGCTCTATGATGCAGTCCGGAGATGCGCTGATGATCAGGTCGTCAGAGCTTTTCTGCGCCAGGTACCATGAAGATATCCTCTTCTCATTCTTGTTCCAGTACTTTTCGATCTGTACATCAAAATCATCGATCATCGTCAGGTAACTGAAAAACTCGCGCTGCAGCAGATACTCCGGTATTTTCCCCATTTTACGCAGAATAAGGTCCTTGATCGCTTTTGGAGCAAACGTGAACCACAGCTTTGGATGGCGCTTCATGCACCATAAGCAGAAATCTATCGTACAATCTGTCGGATAAACAGTACCATCAAAATCATATACATTCATTCGCATTCTCCCTGAAAGAAAAGCCCTGAAATCAACAGGATCTCAGGGCTGTTGGTGCGTCACGGGGGACTCGACAATCCGAAAACGTCGCGCCCTGGATCGCTTCGGCTTCGCCTCGCGATGACGGTGAGCCCGAGAGGGGTCGACGAAGCCTGTTTCAGACGCGCGGAGACCCCAAAATCTCATCCTCCTGCGGGATGGCACTTTCATTAATTGTTAAAGCAACAAGCATGTAATTTTTGCATTCCTATGTAGTTAATGTTGCCTTATGAGTATTTTTTTTTCTCATCTACTTAAAGTAGAAGGGAAGTAATGTTCTTCAGGCACAAATGCATGGATGGT
>CAZBFD010000047.1:0-10744 GCA_964491055.1 uncultured Eubacterium sp. | reverse complement strand
TCAAAAGGGCGATGGAGCTCGGTATCGAGCTCGCGAGCAGGGCAGAGCTGCTCGGCACGCTGATGGATGAATTCAAGACCAGCATAGCTGTAAGCGGGACCCATGGAAAGACTACGACTACTTCCATGGTCTCTCTTATTCTGGAGCATGCCGACTACAAGCCTACTATCTTTGTCGGAGGAAACCTGGACGAGATCGGCGGGAATGTGAAAGTTGACACAGGCGACTATTTCGTTGCAGAAGCCTGTGAGTACAGGGACAGCTTCCTTAAGCTCCGTCCTGACATCGAGATAATCCTGAACATCGATTCAGATCATCTTGATTACTTCAAGGACATAGAACATATTGTCGAGTCATTCGGAAAGTTTGTGAGCTATGTCCCGGACGACGGCATAATAATCGCATATGACGCGAACCCGTTCGTAAACGAAGTGATAAAGGGACGTTCCAACGTGGTCACTTACGGCTACAACAAGAATTCCACATATTATATATCCGACATCGCGTTTTCCGACGGCATGCCGTCATTCCACGTTAACTACAACGGCGAGGACTTCGGGAAGATCCAGCTTGCGATACCGGGCGAGCATAACATACTGAATGCGACAGCATCATTCGCGTGCTGCCACAGGCTCGGCGTCCCGGTAGACGTAATAAAGGATACGCTCGAGCATTTCACAGGAACGCAGCGGCGCTTTGATGTCAAGGGCGTATACGGCAAGGGATTCAAGCTGGTAGATGACTACGCACACCATCCGACCGAGATCAAGGCGACACTGGCAGCGGCATCCAATCTTCCGCACAACAAGCTCTGGTGCCTGTTCCAGCCGCACACATATACCAGGACGCTGGCGCTGTTCGAGGAATTTGCGGAAGCGTTCGCAAAGGCTGACGTCCTGATCCTCGCGGACATCTACGCCGCCCGTGAGAAGAATATATACGAGATATCATCCGAGAAGCTCGCTGAAGAGATCAGGAAAGTCCATCCGGACAAAGAAGTCATCTATATCGACAGCTTCGACGGCATCGCTGACTACGTGCTTGAGCACGCAGAAGAAGGCGATCTCGTGATCACGATGGGAGCAGGGGATATCTACAAGGCCGGCGACATCATAAAGTCAAGATAACATCAAGATCTTGTCTGCACATCCGAGCATGCTCGGACATATAAATCAGTATGTAACGTTTAAGGCGTTTACATATATACAAGGGGAGTACTGGGGAGAACCAATCTGCATGCCCGCATAGCTGCGGGCGCTTAGGAGGTACGACAAAATGAACAATGGCTCTTTTTCCAACATCAGGTTATTTACCGGAAATGCTCATCCGGAGCTCGCAAAGGCGATCGCCAGAGAGATGGGCATGGAACTTGCCAGGTCTGATGTCAACAAATTCAGTGACGGTGAGATATCAGTAAGTATCTGGGATACAGTAAGAGGCGCGGATGTATACATCATCCAGCCGACATGCAACCCGGTAAATGATAATCTGATGGAGCTTCTCATCCTTATAGACGCACTGAAGAGAGCGTCTGCGGGGCGCATCAATGCTGTGATCCCGTATTACGGCTACGCGAGGCAGGACAGGAAGGCGAAGGCAAGGGATCCTATCTCGGCCAAGCTCGTGGCAAACCTCATCACCAAGGCAGGCGCAGACAGAGTCGTCACAATGGATCTTCACGCAAGCCAGATCCAGGGCTACTTCGATATCCCTGTTGACCATCTCGTAGGAATGCCGATCATCGCGGAATATTTCAAGAAAAAGAATATGGAGAATCTCTGCGTGGTATCACCTGACCATGGAAGCGTTCCAAGAGCGAGGAGCCTTGCAGAGAGACTTGATTGCCCGATAGCGATCGTGGACAAGAGGAGGCCTGAGCCTAATAAGAGCGAGATCATGAACATCATCGGCGATATCAAAGACAAGAACTGCATCATCATCGACGACATGATCGACACGGCAGGCACCATCACGAACGCAGCAAACGCAATAAAGGAACTTGGCGCAAGAGACGTCTTTGCAGGAGCTACACACGCAGTACTTTCAGGACCTGCAGTAGACAGGCTCGAAAAGTCAGCTATATCAGAGCTGGTGCTTCTTGACACACTTCCGCTCGCACCTGAGAAGAGACTTGCCAAGATGACATTCCTCTCAGTAGCACCGCTGTTCGCAGAAGCACTCACAAGAGTACATACAAACGGATCAATAAGTGATCTGTTCAAATAGGCATTAAATAAGGAACGTGACAGGGGGACGGTTCCCCTTGTCACGTTTTCCTGAAAAGGTGACAAGAAGAACCGTCCCTTTTGTCATCTTCTGCTGGAGAGTATAGATGAAGGTTATAGTCGGGCTGGGTAATCCGGGCAGACAATACGAGAATACAAGGCATAATATCGGCTTCATCGCGATAGACAGGATCGCAGAAAAGCTCGGCATCCAGGTAAACAGGAGCAAGTTCAGGTCGACTGTCGGGGAAGGCATGACGGGGGGAGAGAAAGTGCTCCTCGTAAAGCCGGAGACTTATATGAACGACAGCGGCCTTGCTGTCCACGACGTCATGGATTTCTACAAGCTTGACCCTGAGGACCTTATCGTGGTGTACGATGATTTTGATATACCTGAAGGATCGGTCAGGATCAGGCCTTTCGGAAGCGCCGGGACGCATAACGGCATGCGTTCGATCGTAAGGCTCCTTGGATCCGACAGATTCCCCAGGGTAAGGATTGGTACCGGCAAATCCGGTATGGAGCAGAGAGAGCTTATAGGCTTTGTCCTTGGAGGATTCAGCAAGGATGAAGTAAAGGTCATGGAAGAAGCAGTCGACGTCGCGCGCGACGCCTGCATATGCTGGGCAGAAAGCGGCATAGACCTCACCATGAACCGGTATAACAGCAAGAAGAATCCGAAGAAGCAGAAAGAACCGGATGACAGGTAGTGTCAGCGCGGTCTTCGGCGTCTCGGGAAGCAGGTCTGCTTACGAAGCGTCGAGGATCATAAAAGAGAATAACGGGAAATATCTCATAATAACCGCCAGTGAGGGCCGTGCCCGAGAGATGGCGGAGGATATCTTATACTTTGCGGGAAGGAAGACCATGTTTATCCCGCATGAAGATAACTTCTTCCTCGGGTATGAGGCGAGGGACCACGAGCAGCTGATGAGAAGGCTGAACGCTCTCCATTTCCTGAGGACTGACGACAGTGCGGTGATAGTTGCGCCGGTTTCAGCGGCGATAAAGAAGACAGTGCCGCACAGTGTCTTTGAGAATGAGAAAGTGGTGCTCAGGCGCGGCGGGTCCCAGGACATGGAGGCTCTCAAGGAGTCGCTCCAGAGGCTTGGATATGAGAGGCTCCCGATCGTTGAGAGCCGCGGGAGCTACAGTATCCGCGGCGATATTTTTGATATCTTCACGCCGGAAGCGGACGACCCGTACAGGGTCGAGTTCTTTGATGATGAGATCGAGTCGATACGTTCATTCGACATCGACACACAGCGGTCGGCCGAGCAATTAAAAGAGATCACGATCGGGCCGTGCGAGCAGATGATCTCCGACAGTGAGGTGTTCCATAACGCGTCGATCAAAATCCAGAAGGAATATAACGAGCAGATCAGGAAGCTATCCGGGTCAGATGACCACACTGACGCTGTAAGGACGCTTGAGAAGCGCCGCGACACACTGCTCAGCTATATTGAAGACATGACGAACATCCAGCTCCTGGAGAACTACGTCAGGTACTTTTATGACAGCCCCGAATATCTCTGGGACTATATGGAGAGCGGGACAGTCATAATCGACGACATCGACAGGATCACTGAGTTCCTTGACGCAAGGGAGCAGGAGCTTTCGGAGGATTTCCAGACCATGCTGGAACACGGCGAAGTAGTGCCGCAGGATGAGGCGCTCCTGACGGGTAAGGACGACCTGATGCACGCCTTTGATTCGCGGGATGTCTACGTGCTTGCGCCGTTCGCAAAGCAGCTTAAGGGTATCGAAAAGTACAAGGAGATACGCGACGTAGAGAGCCGCCAGATGACTTCATATAACGGCCAGATGGATGTGCTGTCGCAGGAGATAAGATCGTACAGGAAACAGGGCTACGACATAACGGTTACCGCAAGCACGGCTGAGCGGGAGAAGAACCTGAAAGAGTTCCTGGTCCGTGAAGACCTGTATTCCGGAATTAAAGTAGAAAGAGGAGTCCTTACCGAAGGGGCTTTGATCGTTAATGATAAAGTCTGCTTCATAAGTGACCGTGACATCTTCGGGGAGTCGAGGAGGGCCGCGGCTAAGAGGAGAAAGCATAAGGAAGGTGACGTCCTGAGGGATTACTCGGATCTTACGGAAGGTGACTATGTAGTTCATGAGAACCGCGGGATCGGGAAGTTCCTCGGGATACAGAAGCTCTCCGTTGAGGGAAGAGAGAAGGATTACCTTAAGATAAAGTACGCAGGGACTGATATGCTGTATGTTCCTGTTGAGCGCTTCGACCTGGTGCAGAAGTATATAGGTTCTGAGGGCGCCGCGCCAAAGCTCAGCCGGCTGTCCGGAAATGAGTGGAAGCTCACGAAGGAGCGCGCGAAGGCCGCGATCGCCGAGATGACTGACGAGCTCGTCGACCTCTACGCAAGGCGGAAGATGAAGAAAGGCTTTGCCTTCGCGAAGGACGACATATGGCAGAAGGAGTTCGAAGACAGGTTCCCGTTCGTTGAGACTGAGGACCAGCTGAGGGCCGCAAAAGAGATAAAGCAGGACATGGAGAAGCCGGAGTCGATGGACAGGCTCCTCCTTGGCGACGTCGGGTTCGGAAAGACTGAGGTCGCGGCAAGGGCTGTATGTAAATGTATACTTTCCGGCAAGCAGGCGGCTATACTCGTCCCTACGACGCTTCTTGCGGACCAGCATTACTACACGCTGAAAGAGCGGTTCGCGAACCTTCCGTGCAGGGTCGAGATGATGTCCAGGTTCAGGTCAGACGCCGAGAACAAAGCCACGGCTGAAGAGATCTCAAAAGGCGCGGTCGACATAGTGATCGGAACTCACAGGCTGCTTTCTGATGATGTCCGGTTCAAGGACCTCGGCCTTCTCGTTGTCGACGAGGAGCAGAGGTTCGGCGTCGCGCATAAGGAGAAGATAAAGGAGCTCAAGGAGAACGTGGACGTGCTGACGCTGTCGGCAACTCCTATCCCGAGGACGCTCAACATGTCGCTCTCAGGCATCAAAGACATGAGTCTTATTTCTGAGCCGCCTGAAGAGCGCTACCCGGTACAGACTTATGTAATGGAGCAGAATGACCAGCTGATCCGCGAGGCGATCTTAAGAGAGACGGAGCGCGGCGGCCAGGTGTTCATAGTCTTCAACCGTGTGAGGGGGATAAGCGCAGCGGCGAAGCACATAGAAAAGATCGTTCCTGAAGTCAAGATAGCGGTAGGGCACGGCCAGATGAACGAGCATGCTCTGGAAAAGGTCATGCTCTCATTCGTCGAGCACGAGGTCGACGTGCTGATCGCGACTACGATAATAGAATCCGGTATCGATATCCAGAACGCGAACACTCTGATAGTCCTTGACTCTGACAGATTCGGGCTGGCGCAGCTCTATCAGCTGAAAGGAAGAGTAGGGCGGTCAAACAGAATAGCCTATGCATACTTCATGTATGAGAAGGACAAGGTGCTGACTGAGCTTGCCGAGAAGAGGCTAAGGGCGATAAAGGAGTTCACGGAGTTCGGAAGCGGCTTCAAGGTCGCGATGAGGGACCTTGAGCTGAGGGGCGCCGGGAACCTCCTCGGCTCAGAACAGTCGGGCCACATGATGAATATCGGGTACGAGCTCTATTGCAAGCTGGTGGATGAGCACATAAGGAAGCTGAAAGGTGAGAAGATAGATGAAGACCAGCCTGAGTCTCAGATAGACATCAGGGTATCAGCGAATATACCTGACTGGTACATTGAAGACGAGACTGTAAAACTCGATATGTATAAGAGAATATCATTTATAAGGACATTTGCTGAAGAATCTGATATAATAGAAGAGTTAAAGGACAGATTCGGCGATGTACCGAGAGAAACGAGAGATCTTATCAAGATCGCGAGGATCAAGGGAATGGCCGATGAGCTCAAGGTGAAGAGGGTGTACGAGATCGACAAGCACATCGTGATGTCGTTCGACCAGTTCAGCCACATCACTGCTGAGAGTATAATCGCTATTAATGCTGAATTCGGAGTAAGGTCGTTCATCCACGGCGGCAACAAGCCGTACATCAGGATCTATGTGGAGCCTGACAAGAGGCTGGATGACACGATCAGACTCCTGGTTTTGTTGAAAGGAGATAAAGCCGATGCTGTTTAAGGAGATCGGGATACTGGATGAGAACTTTGATTATAAGGAGAACATGTACGTCGGCGTAGAACACGGGAAGATCGACTACATAGGCCCGAAGAAGCCGCCTCATGACTACGGCGAGGAGTACGACGGGAAGAACAAGATCCTGATGCCGGGATTCTTCAACGCGCACGCGCACTCGCCAATGGCGCTCATGAGAGGCTATGCGGAGAATATGACGCTGCAGGACTGGCTCTTCAAGCGCGTGTTCCCGTTCGAGGCCAAGCTGACATCGAATTCGGTCTACTGGGGCACACTTCTGTGCATGGCAGAGTCGCTCAGGTTCGGTATCGTCTCCACTTCAGACATGTATTATTTCATGACTGATATGGGAAAGGCTGTCCTGGATTCAGGATGCAAGATGAACCTATCAAGAGCGATCGTATCCATCGACGGCAGTGAAGACTTTGATCATTACCCGTCGGTGGAGGAGCTGAAGGTCGCTGTGAAGGTGTATAACGGAGCCGCGGACGGCAGGATCAAGGTCGATTCCAGCCTTCACGCCGAATACACGTCAAGCGAGAATGTCGCCATGAAGCTCGCGGAACTCACAAAGGAGCTCGGCATCAACATGCAGGTGCATGTGGCAGAGACACTTTCGGAGAAGGAAGAGTGCAAGGAGCGCCACCAGGGAAGAACGCCGGTCAGATACCTTGCAGACTGCGGGATCCTGGATCCTCTAACGACCGCTGCTCACTGCGTATGGCTGGAGGATGACGATTATCAGATCCTGAGAGACAAGCAGGTAACGGTAGCTACCAACCCGTGCAGCAACCTCAAGCTCGCGAGCGGAGTCTGCGACGTTGCGAGACTTCTTAATGAGGGCGTGAGCGTCGCAATAGGAACTGACAGCGTGAGCAGCAACAACAGCCTCGACTTCCTGCAGGAGATCAAGACCATGGCTCTCATCTCCAAGGTAAGGGCGAAAGATCCTACAGTGATCACTCCTAAGGAAGCTATGTACGCGGCGACGAGGGCAGGCGCGCTGGCACAGGGGCGCCTTGATACGGGACTCCTGAAGCAGGGATACAAGGCAGACCTCATCGTGATGAGGACAGACGTGCCGAATATGCATCCTGTTCACAACATGCTGAATAACATCGTCTACTCGGCGAGCTCCGGCGACATCGTCATGACGATGGTCGACGGAAAGGTGCTCTACCGTGACGGCGAGTATAAGACGATCGATATCGAGCAGGCGATAACAGAAACAGAAAAAGCGACGCAGGATATTCTGGACAGACTTTAGGAATAAGACAGAGAATGACTGAAACAAGTGACAACAGGGGGAAATTTATCAAAGGCGCTGCGGTACTTGCTGCCGCAGGCCTTTTTACGAAAGTGCTCGGCGCGGTGTTCCGCATACCGCTCACGGGCCTCATCGGAGCGGACGGACTGTCATATTATAATGTAGCGTATGCAGTCTACAGCGCTCTTGTTGTGATGTCCACGGCGGGGCTCCCGATCGCCATCTCGAGGATGGTATCTGAGCACATGGCCAGGAAGGAATACAGGTACGCTCACAAGATCTTCCGTGTATCCCTGATAGTCATGCTGATCATCGGGGCGGTCTCATTTATCCCGACATTCTTCGGCGCAGATCTGATCGCCCACATCGTGAGGAACGACAAGGCGGCGCTCGGCCTAAGGGCCATAGCGCCGGCGCTCATATTCGTTCCGCTGTTCTCTTCGTTCAGGGGATATTTCAACGGCAGGCAGAACATGGTCCCGACAGCTGTTTCAGAAATGTCGGAGCAGTTCGTCCGGGTCGTGACAGGACTTTCTCTGGCTTACATCCTGATGCCGAAAGGTGCTGAGTACGCCGCGGCGGGAGCTACGTTCGGCGCATCGGCCGGCGCGTTCGCGGGGCTCCTCGTGATATGGCTCATATTCACATTCAACAAAGCCCTGACGTACGATGACCTGGCTGCGGGCAGCCAGAACGAGGACAGCTCCCTGACGATAGCGAAAGAGCTCCTCGTGATTTCCATACCTATTATTATAGGCAGCGAGATGATGCCTATAATGAACCTCATAGATTCAGGGATCATAATGAGGGTGCTCCAGGAGTCGGGATGGACTCTTGAAGAGTCGAGATACATGTTCGGACTGCTTGGATACTGCAGTCCGCTGATCGCGCTTCCGTGGATCGTGACGCAGGCGGTCGGGGTAAGCATGGTGCCGGCGGTCTCAAGGGCGTACGGCCTCGGCAACATGGACGAAGTGCATGAACATATAAGGCTTGGGTACAGGACGACAATGATCATCGGAATGCCGTGCGCGCTCGGCATGGCAGTGCTTGCGCTGCCTATCCTCCAGCTCCTCTACTGGACGCGTCCGGAAGAGTGTGAGGACGCTGCTCCACTGCTGGCCGTAATGGCGTTCAGCATAATCCTGTCATCCAACATGCAGGCTTCTACAAGCGTGCTCCAGGCGGTGGGCAAGCAGATGATTCCTGTTAGGAATCTCTTTATCGGGTGCATCGGCAAATTCATAATTACGTATCTCCTCTTAAGAGTACATTCGATCAACATCATGGGTGCATGCATCGGCACCCTTACAGCATACTTTATCGCGATGTTCCTGAATGAGCTTGCGGTAAAGAAATACACAGGAGTAACGATCGATTACGTGCAGACATATGTCAAGCCTGCGATAGCCACGGCGATCATGTCGGTCACAGCCATAGGCGTGCACAGGGCAGGGATGGTTTTGTTCGGATCATATGGAAAAGCAGGAGCGGCCGTGAGCACGATGCTTGCAGTGATGCTTGCCGCACTGATATACGTAATTGCGGTATTTGCGATAAAAGCGATCACCGTCGACGAGCTTCAGGACCTGCCGGCAGGTGACAAACTCGCCCGTATTGCAGCTAAATTCGTCAAAAAGTAAGGACAAAGCATGCCGGTCAGGAGAATGTGCCGGTAATCTGATATATACATCACAGAAAGTTCTTAAAAAAGCAAAAACGATATTGACAAAAACGTTGAAAAATGCGACAATAACAGAGGTCAAGATATTAATTTGAATAAGCTCCCGGCTTGTGGGTATAGGCAGGGATGCAAATATTTTAAGGAGGATTTTATAATGAACAAGGCAGAACTGGTTGCTGCAGTAGCAGAGAAAACTAATTCCACAAAGAAGGATGCAGAAGCTTCTATCAATGCATTCCTTGACACAGTTACCAAGGCTCTCAAGAAAGGTGAGAAAGTACAGCTGATCGGATTTGGAACATTTGAGACAAAGAAGAGGAAGGCCAGACAGGGAAGGAACCCGAGAAAGCCGGACGAAATCATCAAGATCCCTGCTTCCAAGGCTCCTACATTCAAGGCTGGTAAGGCTCTGAAGGATGCTATCAACTAGTATTTGACACTTAAGATAATAAGAGGACGGCTTCGCGCCGTCCTTTTTTCTTGCTATGATTTTCTTGCTATGATCGCTGAAGTACTTTAGTCTGTTTCATCTTTGTCTTTCTCTTTCTCTTTCTCTTCTTCTTTCTCCTCGCTGTGCTCTTGCTGCTTATTGTTGTCGTGGCTGATGATGTTCTGTACGATCGGTATCCGAAGCATGAGCTGGTTCCAAACAAGTGGGACGAGGAAAACTTCAAGTGCATAAGTTATCAGGCACTTTACTGCTCTTGACGGGAGCAGCGCAAGGAATCCCTGGTTCATAAGGATATGCAGCCAGAATGTATTGAGGAGAAAATCGAAGAAGACCACGACCGTAAGGAAGCATAACGCGCAGCGCGGTATAGTCACCTTCTTTTTATATAGGAACAGCCCCATGACAACGCCGACAAGGAAACACGTCAAAGTAAGGCCGGGGAAGTATGCTCCTTCCGGCTTGATGAACCATGCGAGCACATCACCGATCGCATAGGCGGTACCGGCCCATAATGGCCCGTACATTATAGCTATCATTGCTATGGGGAGAAATCCGAAGCCGATCTTGGCTATTCCGGCAAAGTTGACAGTGAAGAATGTCCCGAGGATGACCTCGAGCGCGGTGAGAAGTGCGACTGTTACGAGCCGCATGTTATTATAATGTGACATTTTTATTACCTCTGCGGATGCAATATTGTATCGCGGCACGGCACCAGCCGGCGCAGCCTTCGTTCATGGGCAACATCCCATCCCATGACACTTTACGCACAATACCTACTCTGTGTAATACAAATATACCATATGTATATATATAAATAAAGACAGATAATACTGCTGTGAGGATGCTAAAAGCCGGATCCCGAAATTGACAAAAACGCCTGAATAAATTTCCGCCCGGGTGAATGAAAAAACTTTTAAAAAATGGGCAGAAAAGTTGTTGACAAGGGTTGAATGGGATGGTAATATATTAACTGTTCGCGACGA